>NZ_JBAQRT010000010.1:0-3086 GCF_049306435.1 Zavarzinia sp. | reverse complement strand
ACCGTGCTCCACGCGCTCTGCGGCGCCGCGGTGCACGAGGGCTGGGCCCGCGACGGCAAGACCGCCGCCGCCATGATCGCAGCCGGCGAAATCCTCCTGCGCGCCAATCACGAGATCGGCACCGTCTCGCCCATGGCCGGCGTCGTCCGCCCCGGGCAACGGCTGTTCAGGATCGAGGATGCCGCCAGCGGCACGGCGACCCATGCCACCCTGGCCGAGAAGGGCCGGCGGGTGCTGCGCTTCGGCCATTACGGCCCCGATGTCGCCGAAGGCCTCGCCTTCGTCGAAGGCCCGGTCGCCGACGCGATCGAAGCCGCGCTGCCGCCGGGCGGGCTCGAACTCATGCCCCTGATCGCTCGGGGCGTCGAACTGGGCGACGACGTGCACCAGCGGAACGTGGGCGGCATGTTCACCTTCCTGTCGGCGCTGGCGCCCCTGCCCCGCGATATCCGCGACTGGCTGGCCACCCATCCGCAGCATTTCCTGAACTATGCCATGGCGGCGGCGAAACTCGGCCTCGACCGGGCGCGGGGTATCGCCGGCGCTGGAATCGTCACCGCGATCACGCGGAACGGCATTGATTTCGCGATCCAGGTCGCCGGGCTGGACGGGCGCTGGTTCCGCGCCCCGGCCAGCTTTCCCGTCGGCGGCTTCTTCCCCGGCTTTTCCCTCGCCGATGCCCATGCCGACCTCGGCGACAGCGCGATCATGGAGTGTTTCGGCCTCGGCGGCTGCATCGCCCATTGCTCGCCGGAGATCGGCCACACCATGGGCCGGGCTTGGGACGAGTCCCGGGCGGGCGGGCGGGCCATGCGGCCCCTGTTCTCCGACACGAACCGGACGATCGCCCCTGCCCTGGCCGGGGCCGAGGGGGTGGGCCTCGGGCTCGATGCCGCAAGGGTCGCCGCCTCGGCCCGCGACATTCGCATTCACACCGGCATTTCCCACCGGGACGGCCAATCGGGCTGGATTGGCATCGGCGTTGCAACGGCGCCCCACGCCGCCTTCGCGGCAGCGGCTTCCGCATTGGAGGCCGCCGATGACGACCGCTGACCTCGCCGCTGGAAAGGAACCCCGCCCGATGACCCGCGCCCGGCCCCGCCATTGGCCCCGCGCCCTGACCACCGTCTTCTGGTTCGCGCTGGCCTGGGGCCTGCTGATCGGCCTGTGGGAATTGGGCGCGGCCCAGGGCTTCCTGAACGACCGCATCCTGCCGCCGCCGAGCGAGACCATCCCCTTCCTCCTGTCGGGCGGGGCCAATGTCGGCTTCGGCGTGCAGAAGACCGGACTGATCGACGCGGTTCTCGTCACCCTCGGCCGGATCGGCATCGGGTTGTCCTGCGGCCTCGGCCTCGCTGTGCTGATCGGGGCGCTGATCGTCGAATTCGTGCCGGCACGGCGCCTGTTCCTGCCGATCGTGCAGACCATCGCACCCATTTCCCCGGTCGCCTGGATCCCCTTCGCCATCGCCATCGTCGGCATCGGCGATCCCGCCGCGATCTTCGTCGTCTTCATGGCGATCTTCGGCTCGATGGCGGTCGCCGCCGTCGCCGCCTTCGACGCGGTGCCCGGCGAATATGTGAAGGTCGCGACCACCCTCGGCGCCGGGCGCCTCCGCATCTGGTTGCGAGTGCTGCTGCCCGGTGCCCTGCCCGGCATCATGACCATGACGCGGATGAGCCTGTTCGGCGCCTGGATGGCGGTGCTGGCGGGCGAGATGGCCGGCATCAATTCCGGCCTCGGTTACCTCATCATGATGGGTCAGCAGATGTACAACATGAAGCTGGTGATGAGCGGCATCATCACTATCGGCGTGATCGGCTTCCTGCTCGATCGGGTGATGCTGTTGATCCAGGGCCGCGTGCTGTGGTGGGAGCGCCGGACATGAGCGCCAGGCCCGTCGCCGGCATCCGCCCGGCGATCCGCTTCGACCATGTCGCCAAGGCGTTCGACGGCCGCCCGGCGGTCGAGGATATCGACCTCGCCGTCGCGCCCGGCAGTTTCACCGTGCTGATCGGGCCTTCCGGCTGCGGCAAGAGCACGCTGCTCGGCATGAGCGCCGGGCTGGAGCCGCCGACGGAGGGCTATGTTTTCGTCCACGACCGTGAGGTGAAGGGGCCGACCGAAGGCACGGCGCTGCTGTTCCAGCAACATAATCTGTTTCCCTGGATGACGGCGGCCGGCAATGTCGCCTTCGCGCTGGAAAATACCGGCCTGTCCCGGCGCGCGGCCCGGGCGGAGGCCTTGCGCCTGCTTGGCCATGTCGGGCTCGGCGCCTTCGCCGACAAGGTTCCGGCCGAACTGTCGGGCGGGATGCGCCAGCGCGTCGCTCTCGTTCGGGCTTTCGCGTTGAAGCCCCGTCTCCTGCTGATGGACGAGCCCTTCGGCGCTCTCGACCATCAGACGAGGCGGATGATGCAGGCCTATCTGCTCGCGACCTGGCGCGATTCCGGGGCAACGGTCATGCTGGTCACCCATGATCTGACCGAAGCCCTGGTGCTGGCCGACCGCATCGTGCTGATGTCCGGCTCCCCCGGCCGGATCACCGAGGTGATCGACGTGGACGCGCCCCGCCCGCGCGATCTGGCCGATCCGGCGTTGGCCGCCATCTGTCGCCGCCTCGAAGCCCATCTGGAGGCCGAGGCGATAAAGGGCGAATTCGGCCCCGATGAATTGGCCCGCCTCGGGGTCGTGTCCTGATGCCCCGGGTCGTCGTCATCGGCGGTGGCTTCACGGGCACCGCCCTCGCCATCCATCTGGCCCGGAACGCGGCGTTCGACGGCGAGGTCACGGTGGTGGAGCCGGGCGCCAGCCTCGGCGCCGGCATCGCCTATGGTCTCGCCGGGCCGGAGCATCGCATCAATGTCCCCGCCGACCGCATGAGCGTGTTCCGCGAGGCCCCGACCGACTTCGGCCGCTGGATGGCCGAGGCGGGGCGAGACGCGGCTGACCCGGAAGGCTGGACCGACGAGCGGGACCACTACAGCCGCCGGCTCGATTTCGGTGCCTATATGGCCGACCTCTTCGCGCGGGAAGCGGTCCGCCACCCCCTCGCCCACCACCCGGGCCGGGCGGTCGGCCTGGCG
>NZ_JBAQRT010000009.1:0-27278 GCF_049306435.1 Zavarzinia sp. | reverse complement strand
GGGCCAGGGCGCCCGCAGCCAGGGCAGCGCCCGTCCGCAGGGCGATCGCCGCCAGGCTCGCGGCTGATCCTTTCCGCGACTGAAAATGAAACGGGCCGGGGCATCAACCCCGGCCCGTTTTGCTTTGGGCTTCGAGACAGGCGGGAAGGCCGGTCTCGGCCCCGTGTTCAGATCACGCCGGCCTCGCGCAGGCGTGCGATGATCTGATCCGCCGCCGCTTCGACCGAAAGCTCGGCCGCCGCCAGGTGGATTTCGGCGTGTTCCGGCGGCTCGTAGGGGCTGTCGATGCCGGTGAAATTCTTGATTTCGCCCTTGCGGGCCTTCTTGTAGAGACCCTTCACATCCCGCTCCTCCGCGACCGCCAGCGGCGTGTCGACGAAGACTTCGAAGAACTCGCCCTGTTTCACCATCTCGCGAGCCATTCGCCGCTCCGACCGGAAGGGCGAGATGAAGGAGACCATGACGATCAGCCCGGCATCGACCATCAGCCTCGACACTTCGGCGACGCGGCGGATGTTTTCCACCCGGTCGGCGTCGGTGAAGCCGAGGTCCTTGTTGAGGCCATGGCGGACATTGTCGCCATCGAGCAGATAGGTATGCCGGCCAAGGGCGTAGAGTTTCTTCTCGACCATGTTGGCGATGGTCGACTTGCCGGCCCCCGAGAGGCCGGTGAACCACAGGATGGCCGGCTTCTGGCCCTTCAGCTCGGCGCGCTGATCCTTGGCGACATCGACCGCCTGCCAGTGCACGTTCTCCGACCGGCGCAGGGCGAAATGCAGCATCCCGGCGCCGACTGTCGCATTGCTGATCCGGTCGATCATGACGAAGCCGCCGGTGTCGTGGTTCTCGGCGTAAGGGTCGAAGGCGATCGGCCGGTCGGTCGCGACATTGACGATGCCGATCTCGTTCAGCTCCAGCTTCTTGGCCGCGAGATGCTCGAGCGTGTTGACGTTCACCTTGTACTTGGGCTCGGTCACCGAGGCCGAGACCGTGGTCGCCCCGATCTTCAGCAGATAGGGCCGGCCGGGCAGCATGGGCGCGTCGCTCATCCAGACGAGGGTGGCCTCGAACTGGTCGGCGACATGGGCCGGGGCATCGGTGCGCGAGATGACGTCGCCGCGCGAAATATCGATTTCGTCCGCCAGCGTGAGCGTGATCGACTGGCCGGCGACGGCGACGGCCAGATCGCCGTCCTGGGTGACGATGCGGGCGACGGTGCTGGTCTTGCCCGAGGGCTGGACGCGGATGGCGTCGCCCGGACGGATTTCGCCCGAGGCGATCTGGCCGGAGAAGCCCCGGAAGTCGAGGTTCGGCCGGTTCACCCATTGCACGGGCAGGCGGAAGGGCGCCTTGCGCGCCGCGTCCTCGACATCGACCGTCTCGAGATAGCCCATCAGGCTGGGGCCGTGATACCAGGGCGTCTCCGCCGCGACTTCCAGCATGTTGACGCCGCGCAGCGCGGACAGCGGAATCGCCGTGATGTCGGTCAGGCCGATGCGGGCGGCGAAAGCCTTGTAATCATCGAGGATGCGGTTGAACACCGCCTGGTCGTAATCGACGAGGTCCATCTTGTTGATGGCGAGGATCACCTTGCGGATGCCGATCAGCGAGACGAGATAGGAATGGCGCCTCGTCTGGGTCAGCACGCCCTTCCGCGCGTCGATCAGGATCACGGCGACATCGGCGGTCGAGGCGCCGGTGATCATGTTGCGCGTGTATTGCTCGTGGCCGGGGGTGTCGGCGACGATGAACTTGCGCTTTTCGGTCGAGAAGAAGCGATAGGCGACATCGATGGTGATGCCCTGTTCCCGCTCGGCGGCGAGCCCGTCGACGAGAAGCGCGAAATCGATCTCGCCGCCCTGGGTGCCGACCTTCTTCGAGTCGCTTTCGAGGGCCGTCATCTGGTCCTCGAAGATCATCTTCGAATCATAGAGCAGGCGGCCGATCAGCGTCGACTTGCCGTCGTCGACCGAGCCGCAGGTGATGAAGCGCAGCAGGGACTTCTTTTCGTGGACCTTCAGGTATTCGTCGATGTCGGTCGCGATCAGGTCGGAGATGTGGGACATCAGAAGTATCCTTCCTGCTTCTTCTTTTCCATCGACGCGGACTGGTCATGGTCGATCATGCGGCCCTGACGTTCCGAGGTCCTGGTCAGCAGCATTTCCTGGATGATGTCGGTCAGCGTGTCGGCCTCGGACTCGATCGCGCCCGTGAGCGGGTAGCAGCCGAGTGTCCGGAAGCGGACTTTCTTCATCATCGGCGTCTCGCCCGGGCGCAGCGGCATCCGGTCGTCATCGACCATGATCAGCGTGCCGTCGCGCTCCACCACCGGCCTCTCGGCCGCGAAATAGAGCGGCACGATCGGGATGTTCTCAAGGTGGATATATTGCCAGATGTCGAGTTCGGTCCAGTTCGACAGCGGGAAGACGCGGATCGACTCGCCCTTGTTCTTCCTGGTGTTGTAGAGGCGCCAGAGTTCGGGCCGTTGGCTCTTCGGGTCCCAGCGGTGCTGGGCCGAGCGGAAGGAAAAGATGCGCTCCTTGGCGCGGGATTTTTCCTCGTCGCGGCGGGCGCCGCCGAAGGCCGCGTCGAAGCCGTATTTGTCGAGCGCCTGCTTCAGGCCTTGCGTCTTCATGATGTCGGTATGAAGGCCGCTGCCATGGACGAAGGGGCTGATGCCCATCTCGACGCCTTCGGGATTGACGTGGACCAGCAGGTCCATGCCCAGCGTCTTCGCCATCTGGTCGCGGAAAGCGATCATTTCCCGGAATTTCCATGTGGTATCGACATGGAGCAGCGGGAAGGGCGGCTTGGAGGGATAGAAGGCCTTCTGCGCCAAGTGCAGCATCACCGCGCTATCCTTGCCGATCGAATAGAGCATGACCGGATTTTCGGTCTCCGCCACCACCTCGCGCATGATGTGGATGCTCTCGGCCTCGAGGCGCTGCAGGTGGGTCAGGGTGTCTTGGGACACGATCGGCTTCCAGAAATTAGATATTGGACGCCCGGCACCTGTGGATACAGGCAAATGCCGGATGCCGGGGAGAGAACTCCCGCGGGCCGGCCGAGTCAAGCGCCGGACGACGAGGAGTCCCGATTTGGAAAATTATGATTTTCCAAATCGTCGAAGTCAACCCTTGTCGTCAGCCCCAACGTCCGGTCGCCACGTCGTCGCTGTCCTTCGCCTCGACCCAGGTGCCGGCGCCGTCCGCGGTGATTTCCCGTTTCCAGAACGGCGCCCTGGTCTTCAGCCAGTCGATCAGGAAGGCGCAGGCGTCGAGCGCGTCGGCCCGGTGAGGGGAGGCCGTGGCCACGAGCACGATGCGCGCGCCCAGGGGAAGGCGGCCCACGCGATGAATGATCACGCAGTCATCAAGGGCGAAGCGCCGCCGCGCCTCCGCCTCGATGGCGGCGAGGGCGCGTTCGGTCATGCCCGGATAATGTTCGAGCTCGAGGGCGACGACATCCTGCCGGTCGCCGTGATCGCGCACGAGACCGACGAAGGAAGCGACGGCGCCCGACCGGCCGGCTCCGCCAAGGACGTCGATGACGGCCCCGACGTCGAAATCCTGTTCCTGTATCGCAATTGTCATGCCGGCTGCGCCTTCAAGCATTGATTCGACGGATCGCAATTGAAACAATCGCGCTCCCCGAATTTCGGGGCAAGCCTGCCGCCGGATTGAAAGGAAGCCGATGCCCCATGAAACTCCCTTGATTGCGACGGTGGCCATCGGGTTCGTCATAGCCTTCATCTTCGGGTTCTTCGCCAACAAACTTCGTCTGCCGCCGTTGATCGGATATTTGCTGGCCGGGGTCGCGGTCGGGCCGTTCACGCCCGGGTTCGTCGCCGACGCGGATCTCGCGGTCCAACTGGCGGAAATCGGCGTCATCCTGCTGATGTTCGGCGTCGGCCTGCATTTTTCCGCGTCCGACCTGTTGGCCGTGCGCTGGATCGCGCTGCCGGGGGCAGTCGGGCAGATCGCGGCCGCGACAGCGATGGGCATGGCCGTCGCCCATTTCTGGGGCTGGAGCCTCGGCGCCGGGCTTGTCTTCGGCCTCAGCCTGTCGGTCGCCAGTACCGTCGTCCTGCTGAAGGCGCTGGAGGAGAGGAATGCGGTCAACGGGGTCAACGGCCGCATCGCCGTGGGCTGGCTGATCGTCGAGGATCTGGTGATGGTGCTGGCGCTCGTGCTGTTGCCGGCCTTCGCCGGGGCGCTGGGCGGACAGGCGGGCGACGCCAGCCACGGCGCGGCGCTGGAGCCGGGGGCGCTGTGGCTGGGTCTTGCCATTACCCTTGGCAAGGTCGCGGCTTTCGTCGCCATCGCCCTGCTGCTGGGGCCCCGGGTGGTGCCCTGGTTGCTGGCCCAGGTCGCCCGCACGGGCTCCCGCGAATTATTCACCCTGTCGGTGCTGGCGCTCGCCCTTGGCATCGCCTTCGGCTCGGCGGCCGTGTTCGGCGTGTCCTTCGCCCTTGGTGCCTTTTTCGCCGGCGTCGTGCTGAACGAATCCGATTTCAGCCACAAGGCGGCTCACGAATCGATGCCGCTGCAGGATGCCTTTTCCGTGCTGTTCTTTGTCTCGGTCGGCATGTTGTTCGATCCGATGGTGCTGGTGCGCGATCCCCTGTCGGTACTGGGCGTGCTTGCCATCATCATCATCGGCAAGTCGCTGATCGCTTCGGTCATCGTGCTGTTGCTGGGCTATCCGCTGGCGACTGCGCTCATGGTTTCGGCCAGCCTTGCCCAGATCGGCGAATTCTCCTTCATCCTGGCGGGGCTTGGCATCGGCCTCGGGTTGTTGCCCGCGGAAGGCCGCGACCTGATCCTGGCGGGGGCGCTGTTCTCGATCACGCTCAACCCGCTGGTGTTCCTGGGCGCGGAATGGCTGACCAGGCGGCTGCGCGCAGGCGAAGGCGAGGTGCGCGGCGCGCCCCGCCTGCGCCTCCTCGAGCGCGAGTTGATGAAGGCCCATGTCCGCGCCGAGGCGCGGGAAGCGGAGCGTGTGCTGAAGGCGCGGGAACTGGCGGAGAGTTTCCCCATGTTCGCCAGTCTCGACCCGCAAGGCATCCAGGATCTTCTGGTCACCTTCCGGCATCGCGTGGCCAATCCCGGCGCGCGCCTCATTCGCAAGGGCGACCGGGCGGATACGGTCTTCTTCATCGCCGCGGGCGAGGTCGAGGTCGCGGTGGCGGGCCGGAAGATCCGTCTGGGCGCGGGCGAGCATTTCGGCGAAATGGCGCTGATGTCGGGCGAGCCGCGCTCGGCCGATGTCACGGCGGTCGATTATTGCCAGCTCTATACCCTGGACCGGCGCGATTTCCGCCGCTTCCTGTCGCTGCATCCGGAAGTGCGGATCGCCGTCGAGACCACGGCGGCCGCGCGTCGCCAGATGAATGCGGGCGAGGTGGCGGTGGCGGAAGCCTGATCAGGGCTCCGATGGCACGGTGGCGATGCCCGGGGGCAGCACCGGGCTTTCGCGCAGCAGGGTGATGGTGATGCGCCGGTTGGCGGGGTCGAGCGGATTGTCGGGGTTGAGCGGCTCCGACGATGCCCGGCCCGAGACCTGAAAGATGCGCGACGGCGAAACGCCGGCCTCGGTCAGGACCCGGCGGCTGGAGTTGGCCCGATCGGCGGACAATTCCCAGTTGGTATAGCCCGTGGTGCTGCGATAGGGCGCGGAATCCGTATGGCCGGCGATGGCGATGCGGTTCGGCAACCGGCCAACGATACCCGCGATCTTGCGCAGCAGAACCACCATCTCGTCCGACATGCGCGAGGAACCGGACTGGAACATGGCCTTGCTCTGACCATCGACCAGCTGGATGCGCAGGCCTTCCCGGGTGACCTCCAGCAGGACTTGCGAGGCGACCGCCTGCAATTCGGGCTGTTCCCGCAGGGCCTGACGCAACTGGGTCGCCGTATCGGCGAAGCGCTGGGCCTCGGCGCGGACGAGGGCGGTATTGCGGGCGTTCGCGTCGGCTTCCGCCGCCGTGATGCCCGGCGGCGGTGTCTGCTGGCCGAGCGCGTCGGCCGGGCGGGGATTTTCCGTGCGGGCGTTGGCGTCGCCGGGCGCGGGGGTGGAAACCGCTGAACTGTTGGGGCCGCCGGGGGCCTGCTGCTTGCCGGGCTCGCCCTTGTCCTGGGGGGCAAGACCGCTCAGGGGCTGGCTGTCGTCGGTTTCTTCTGGGTTCGGGGTCTGGCTTTCGGGCTCGATCCGCGTGATCAGGGCGGTGGCGCCGCCCGAATTGCGGTTGCCTTCCTGACCGATGGTCTGTCCGCCCATGACGCCGCCGGCGCCCGAGGTCGTCTCGGACACGCTGATCGGATCGAAATAGTCGGCGATACCCTGTTTCTGCGCTTCGGAGGTCGCGTTCAGCAGCCACAGCAACAGGAAGAAGGCCATCATCGCGGTCACGAAGTCGGCATAGGCGACTTTCCAGGCGCCGCCGTGATGACCGGCGGCGACCTTCTTGACCCGCTTGATGATGATCGTCGGCCCGTTCCCGTTCGCCATGGCGGATCAGACCGGCTGGAGTTTCTGGGTCGCTTCCTCGACCTCGTAGAACGTCGGGCGAACATGGGTCTGCAGCGCCTTGCGGGCGAATTCGACGGAGACCGCCGGCGGATAGCCCTGCAGATGGGCGAGCAGGCCGGATTTGATGCAATGCAGGTAGCGCATTTCGGAATCATGGGTCGAGCGGATCGCGTTGGAGATCGGCGCGATGAAGCCATAGGATGTCCAGACACCCACGAACGTGCCGACCAGCGCGCCGCCGATCAGATGTCCAAGGACCTCCGGCGGCTCGGTGATCGCCCCCATGGTGTGGATGACGCCCAGCACGGCGGCGACGATGCCGAGGGCCGGCATGCCATCGGCCATGTTCTGGATGGCGTGTGAGACCTCATGTTCTTCCTGCGCGTGGGTTTCCAGCTCGATGTCGATCAGCGCTTCCATCTCGTAGGAATTCTCGGTGCCGAGGGTCATCAGGCGCAGGTAGTCGCACAGGAAGGTCACCGCATGGTGATCCTTGGCGAAGATCGGGAACTGGTGGAACAGGGTGCTGTCGTGGGGATTCTCGACATGTTGCTCGAGGGCCAGCATCCCCTTGGTCTTGGCCAGCTTGAACACGGAATAGAGCAGGGACAGAAGCTCGAGAAAGGCCGCCTTGTTGTAGCGTGGCCCCTTGATCGCCGAGACGACGGCGCCGCCGGTCTTCTTCAGCACGGTCGTGGGGTTGCCGATGACATAGGCACCAATGGCCGCGCCGAAGATGATCAGGAATTCGTAGGGTTGCCACAGAACCTCGAGATGGCCGCCGGCCAGCGCATAGCCGCCGATGACGCAGACGAGGACGACGACGAAACCGATGATCAGCAGCATGGGGCGGATGGCCTGTGCGGGACGAAGTGATTGTTGCACTCTGGCCCATGGTGGTTAACAAACCTCTTAGCCTGCCGCTTTGGCGGGTCATTCCGAGGGGGAATGACATGAGACCGCTCGCTGCCGTCGCGATGATCGTTTGCACCGCGCTGGCGCTTGGCGCCTGCGCTTCCCGGACAAGGCGGCCCGCGGCGGCGCGTCCGGCACCGGCGGCCGCCACCATTGATGCCGGCGGCATACCCGTCCCCTATGCCTGCGGCGGCCGGCAGCCGGCCCTGATGCCCGGGGGCCTTGCCGCCGCCATGATCGGCGTCGCCCGGGGCGAATGGCAGAAATGGGGCTCGCGCACCATCGACATCCGGCCGGATGCCACCGTTCTGACCCTGCCCGGACGCATTCCCGCGGTCTGGGAGCAGGAGCGGGATGGCTTTCCCATGCTGGCCGAATATTGGTGCGCCGTGCCGCCCTATCGGAATTACTGGGAACAGGCGGCGAAGAGCGCCGGCTTTTCCGATGTCGTCGCCGACGACGGCGGCATCGACGATGACGCCTTCAAGCGCCAGTCGGTCGGTGGCAGCCCCTTCGGCGAGCCCTGGTCGGCCGCTTTCACCTCGTGGGTGATCCATATGGCGGGCCTGCCTGAAAGCCGCTTCCGCTACAGCGATACCCATTGGGATTACGTCTCGGACGCCTTGATGGCCGCGCCCGGCACCCGCGCCTTCCGCGCGACGGGAATCGCCCTTGCCCCGGCCGCGCCCGGCGATCTCGTCTGCGCGACGAGGAGCGGCACGCCGCCCGCCAACTGGCAGGATCTCGCCTCGCAGGGCACGCGGCCGATGCATTGCGATATCGTCGTCGGTTACACCGCCTGCGGCTTCAGCCCCTCTGGCCGTTGCATCGAGGGGATCGGCGGCAACGTCCTGCAGGCTGTCTCGCTGTCGCGCATCCCGGTCGATGGCGGCGGCCGGCTCGTGCCGGGCCTGCCGGGTCAGGGCCGCGACTGGGTCGTGGTGCTGAAGAACCTGGGCGGCTAGGGTTTGGTACGATCCCGGCGAAGGCCGGGTCTCGTGCAGGTAGAGTGCCTCTCTCGTCCGAAGGCCCCGGCCTTCGCCGGGGCGACGATGCGATCATTCGGACTGAGACTTCAGGGGCTGACCGCCGTCGTCGCCAGTTTCCGCACCGGATAGCCCGCGGCTTCGATGCGGGCGACGATCTCGGCGAGGTGGTCGGCGTCGCGGGTTTCGATCACCAGGTCGAGGTCGGCGTTCTTGACCGGCACGTCGAGGAACAGGCGCTGGTGCGACACTTCGAGGATATTGCCGCCGCCTTCGCCGATCAGGGTTGCGATGCGGGCGAGGGTCCCCGGGCTGTCGGAAATCATCACCCGGAGGCCGGCGATCCGCCCTTCGCGCACGAGATTGCGGCGGATGACCTCGCCGAGCAGGCGGGGGTCGATATTGCCGCCCGACAGGACGAGGCCGACCTTCTTGCCCTCGAAACGCGCGGGATTGGCGAGGACGGCGGCAAGACCGGCGGCGCCCGCGCCTTCGACCACCGTCTTCTCGATGGCGAGGAGAAGGCCGATCGCCCGTTCCAGTTCCGATTCGGTAACCAGAAGAACGTCGGAGACGAGGTCGCGGCAGATCGCGCGGGGGATACGCCCGGCGTCCTTCACCGCGATGCCCTCGGCGATGGTCATGCCGCCGCAGGCGCCGCTTTCGCCCTTCAGCGCATTGAACATCGAGGGATAGAGCGCGGCCTCGACCCCGATGATCTCGATCGCCGGGTTGATCGCCTTCGCCGCGACGGCGATGCCGGCGATCAGCCCGCCGCCGCCGATCGGCACCACGATGCAGTCGAGATCGGGCACCGCCGCCAGCATTTCCAGACCGACGGTGCCTTGCCCCGCGATGATCAGTGGATCGTCGAAGGGATGGACCAGGGTCAGACCCTCATCGCTCGCGATGCGGAGGGCAGCGGCGAAGGCATCGGCCAGCAGATCACCCTCGAGGATCACCCGGGCGCCATGGTCGCGGGTCTGGCGCACCTTGATGAAGGGTGTCGGCTTCGGCATGACGATGGTCGCCGGAATGCCGAGGCGGGCGGCGTGATAGGCGACCCCTTGCGCGTGATTGCCGGCGGACATGGCGATGACGCCCGCCTTCCGCTCGGCTTCGGTCAGGCTCTGCAACTTGTTGCAGGCGCCCCGGTCCTTGAAGGAGGCGGTGAACTGCTGGTTCTCGAACTTGAGGAACAGGCGCGCGCCGAAGATCGCGCCGAGAGTTCGGCTTTCGGCGCAGGGCGTCGCGACGATCTGGCCGGCCAGACCGTGGGCGGCGCTTTCGATGTCGGCAAGGGTGATGGTGCTGTCGGTCATGCTGGCGAGGTCCTCGGCGTCCTGTCCTGACTTGATCACATCGGGACCCCTTCCCGAAAGGCCCGCGCGTGGTGGCCGCCGGCTCGCCCGTCGTCAGGCGCGAGCGATGCCGTCCAGCCTAAAGGATGCCTATCAATTGCTTCGCCAACAATGCCGCCGATCTTGAAACAAGAGGGAAAGCGCCGAATATGCGGCAGCAAGACGGATGGTGAAACTGTCGCCAATCCATCAGACAAGAATGACAGGTTCATTCTGAAGTTATTCGTGATCAACGCCCGTTCCATCAGGAACGGCGTGTCGATACATGGAATTGTCAAGGGCAGTGCGGAGAATTGGTTATAATGATCGACAGGAACCTGCAGTTCGTCATTCCGACCTATCGATTGCGTGACGTCGGGGAGACGGTGGAAGCCTATGACGAGAATTTCAGGCGGAGCGGGCAAACGGCGCCGATCATCGTGTTCGACGATTCCTCGCTGGCGAACCACGACAAATATTACGCATCGCTGGAACGCAGCCGCACCCACAACGACCTTTTCTATGTTGGTCCGGCGGAAAAGGAACAATTCATATCCCACATCTGCCGGCGGCTGCGTGACCACAAGCTCGATGTCCTTGTCCGCAACCTGTTCCGGCCCAGCTATGGCGGCAACCGCAACTTCACGCTGATGTATACGCTCGGCGACCTCATGGTCAGCGCGGACGACGACATGCGGCCCTATGCCCTGATCGAGGACAGTCCCGAGTCCCTGGCTGAAACGGAAATCAGCCGCGGCAAACTCATTCCCCGCGGCGCCAACGGTCACACCCGGAAATCCTTCGACATCCTGCAGTCGTTCCGCGACATCCTGGGTCGGACGGTTGCCGAAGCGCCGCCCAACTACGAGCGGGGCGAAGTGCTGACGGATACGTCGATGGAACTCGAATCCAATACGTCGCTGGGCCTTGCGCGCGAGAATTCGCTGTTCCTGCAGGACGGCAAGCTGTCGAAGACGGCGACGGTGAAGATGGCGCAGACCTTCCGCACCGGGACCAACGACATTGATGCCACCGATTACATCGAGCTGTTCCTGCAGGATCACGAGCGCGCCGACGCCGAGACGCTGAACGATCTCTATGTCCTGGTGAATTTCCGGCCCTGCGTCACCACCCTGAACTGGCGGATGGATTGCGGTGTCGCCGGCTATGACAACAGCACCGGCCTGCCGCCCTTCTTCCCGACCCGCCTGCGCTTCGAGGACTATATCTACCGGCTGTGGATCCAGCAGCCGGGCATCGCCGCCGCCCATGTCGATTCGGCGCAGACCCACATCAAGAACAACTACATGCGGGCGCCACTGGCCTCGGAACTGTTCAACGAGGCGATCTGCTCCCTCCTCAAGAAGAAGATCAGGACCTCCCTTCGCAAGATCGAGGAGGTCAGCATCGCCTTCGATTACGACGGGGCCGTCACGCTGGAAGACAGTGAGGAAATCCTGCACGGCGCCCAGGCGCTCCACAGCCGGATTCTGGCGGCGCAGGCTCAGGCCAGGACCGAGGAGCGGCGCCAGGCGCTGGCCCTCTTCGCCGCGAGCATCGCCCGCACCTTCTATGATTTCGAGCCGGATTTCTTCCAGCAGAACGTCAGCCGGATCGTCGACGATGAGGTTGGGCTCATCCGCTCCTCGCTGGAAATCTGGCCGACTCTTCTCGAGATCGTCTATTTCCGCAAGGCCTGCCAGTCCCTGCCGATGCGCCGGGTCCGCAATGCTTCGGGCGCCGGCCGGAAGGTTTCCGACACGGGGGACCGGGCCAAGGTCGCCTGAGCCGCTACGCGGGCCATCGCACCCCGGTCAGATCTTCCGCGACCAGCCACAGCCGGGAAGCCGTCACCGGATCGGGCGTGATCTTCTTGTCCGCCCGGGCCGGCGGCCCGCGCATCCCGCCGAGGCGCGAAGGGCCATAGAGATCACCGCCCCGGGCCATGGAATCCGTCGCCGCCAGGATGCTGGGGGCGGCGCCCATGGCCGGGCTCTGCGCCATCAAGGCATTGCCGAGGGCGAGCATGACGGTCTCCGCCAGCGTCGGCTTCATCGAGCGGCCACCCCAGGCGCTGTTGGTCGCGGCATAGCCCGGATGGGACAAGAGGCTGGTGACGGGGATGCCGGCCTCGTCCAGGCGACGCTGGAGTTCCTCGGCCAGGAGGAGATTGCCCAGCTTCGAATCGGCATAGGCCTGCCATTTGGAATAGGGCCGACGGCGCCAGTCGAGATCGGTGAAATCCAGCTTGCCCCGGCGATACATGGCGCTGGTCACCGTCACCACGCGGGCGCCGGGCCGGCGGGCGAGGAGGGGCAGCAGATCGAGGGTGAGGGCGAAATGGCCGAGGCAATTGGCGCCGAAATGCCACTCGAAACCTTGTGCCGTATGGCCATGGTCGATGCCGAAGACACCGGCGTTGCAGACGAGGATATCGAGACCGTCCAGCTCGGCGCGCAAGGCCTGGGCACAAGCGGCCACGGAACCAAGGTCATCGAGGGCGAGGGGGACCGCGCGGTGCTGGCCGGCGGGATGTTCCGCCCGCAGCCGCCGGACGGTCTCATCCGCGCGGCCAGGATCGCGGCAGGCGACGATGATACTGGCGCCGCGTGCCGCCAGGCCACGCGCCGTTTCCAGCCCGATGCCCCGATTGGCGCCGGTGACGAGGACGGTCCTGCCCGCGAGTTGTGCCTGTCCTGCCATCGGATCCCCCCTGCTTTTCCGCAGGCTGGTCCAGATGGGCGGCCGGTGGATCGTCCGTTTGGAGGCGATGCCGATGTTTCCGCCGCCGATCAGGCGGGGCGGATCACTGGGAGCGCAGCAGTTTGGCGGCTTCCGGCGCGAAATAGGTCAGGATGGCGTCGGCCCCGGCGCGCTTGAACGACAGCAGGGATTCCATCATCACCTTGGTGCCGTCGAGCCAGCCGTTGCGGGCGGCGGCCTGCAGCATCGCGTATTCGCCCGAGACCTGATAGGCGAAAGTTGGCGCGCCGAACGTGTCCTTCACCCGGCGGATGATGTCGAGATAGGGCATGCCCGGCTTCACCATCACCATGTCCGCGCCTTCGGCGAGGTCGAGCGCGACCTCGCGCAGGGCTTCGTCGGCATTGGCCGGGTCCATCTGATAGGTGCGCTTGTCGCCCTGGCCGAGATTGGCGGCCGAGCCGACCGCATCGCGGAACGGGCCGTAGAAGCCGCTGGCGTATTTGGCGGCATAGGCGCAGATCTGCACATCCGCATGGCCCGCGTCGTCGAGGGCGAGGCGGATGGCGCCGATGCGCCCGTCCATCATGTCGGACGGCGCGACGACATCGGCCCCGGCCGCGGCCAGGGTCAGGGCCTGCTGGACGAGAAGGGCGACCGACTCGTCGTTGATGATCCGCCCGTCGCGCAGCACGCCGTCATGGCCGTGGCTGGTATAGGGATCGAGCGCGACATCGCAGACGAGACCGAGCGGCAGTTTCGCCGCCTTGATCGCCCGCACCGCGCGGCACACCAGGTTTTCCTCGTCGAGGGCATAGGTCCCCATCGGGTCCTTCAGGGCGGCGTCGGTCTGGGGGAACAGGGCGAGGGCGGGAATGCCGAGGGCCGCCGCTTCCTCCGCTGCCTCGACCGCGCCCGCGACATCGCGCCGGATGACGCCGGGCATGGAGGCGACTTCCTTGCCCGCGTCATCGCCATCGGTGACGAAAATCGGCCAGATCAGATCGTCGACCGACAGGCGGTTTTCCCGCACCAGCCGGCGCGACCAGTCGGTGGCGCGATTGCGGCGCATGCGGGTTGTCGGGAAACCGGGGGCAACGGGGGGCAGGGGCGGCATGGCGGGACTCTTCTGGACCAACCCTTGTGCAGTAATCCCTTGTGCCCGGGGGTGCAAGCACCGCGTCGCCGCACAATGGTTCTGCATGGGGGTGGAATTGACACTATCCTGCCCCGCCATAAAGTCACGGCCAACCGGGAGGAAGCATGAATTTCGAGCTGACCGAAGACCAGGGCGCATTCCGTGACACGGCGCGCGCCTTCGCCGAAGACCGCATGATGCCCCATGCCGCGGACTGGGACGAGCGGAAGCATCTTCCCGTCGACGTCCTGCGCGAGGCGGCGGCGCTCGGCTTTGGCGGCATCTATGTCCGCGACGATGTCGGCGGCTCGGGCCTGCAGCGCATCGACGCCGCGATCATCTTCGAGGAACTGGCGGCGGCCTGCCCTTCGACCGCGGCCTTCATCTCGATCCACAACATGGCGTCGTGGATGATCGACACCTATGGCGCGGACGAACTGCGGCGGAAATATCTGCCGGCCCTGACCACCATGGAAAAACTCGCCTCCTACTGCCTGACCGAGCCGGGGGCGGGGTCCGACGCCGCCTCGCTGAAGACGCGGGCGGTCAGGGACGGCGATCACTACGTCCTGAACGGCTCCAAGGCGTTCATTTCGGGCGGTGGCGTCTCGGATGTCTATGTCTGCATGGTGCGGACGGGCGACAATGGCGCCGGTGGCATCACCTGCATGGTGATCGACAAGGGCACGCCCGGTCTCTCCTTCGGCGCGCAGGAGCGCAAGCTCGGCTGGAATTCCCAGCCCACGGCCCAGGTGATCTTCGAGGATTGCCGGGTGCCTGTGACCAATGTCGTCGGCAAGGAAGGCGATGGCTTCAAGATCGCGATGAAGGGGCTCGACGGCGGGCGCCTCAACATCGCCGCCTGTTCGATCGGCGGCGCGCGCCGCTCATTGGAACTCGCGACCGACTATGCCCGCGACCGCCAGCAGTTCGGCAAGCCGTTGGCCGCCCTGCAGGCGATCCAGTTCAAGCTGGCCGACATGGCGACCGAACTGGACGCTTCCCGGCTGATGGTCCATCGCGGCGCCTGCCTGCTCGACGCCAGGGATCCGGGTGCGACGGTCGCCTGCGCCATGGGCAAGCGCTTCGCGACGGACGCCTGTTTCAACATCGTCAACGAGGCGCTGCAGATCCACGGTGGTTACGGCTACCTGAAGGATTTCCCGATCGAGCGTTATCTGCGGGACCTGCGCGTCCACCAGATCCTCGAAGGGACCAATGAAATCATGCGCGTCATCATCGCGCGGAAACTGATCGAGGGGCGTTGAGCCATGGATGCGGAAGTTCTGTTCGAAATCCGGGGCGCCATCGGCCTAATCACCCTGAACCGGCCAAAGGCGTTGAACGCCCTGACCGTGCCCATGGTCGACGCCATGCGCGAGATGCTGGCGGAATGGGCGATTGACGACGCGGTGAAGGCGGTCGTCGTCACCGCGGCTGGCGACAAAGCCTTCTGCGCCGGCGGCGACATCCGTTTCCTGACCGAAAGCGGCAAGGCCGGCGATGGTGGCGCGGCCCGCTTCTGGGGCGACGAATACCGCCTGAACACCGAGATCAAGCGCTATGCGAAACCCTATATCGCGCTGATCGACGGCATCACCATGGGCGGCGGCGTCGGCATTTCTGTCCATGCGCCCTACCGGATCGCGACCGAAAAGACCTTGTTTGCCATGCCCGAAACCGGCATCGGCCTGTTCCCGGATGTCGGCGGCAGCTATTTCCTGCCGCGCCTGAAGGGCCGCATGGGGTACTTCCTCGGCCTGACCGGCGCCCGGCTCAAGGCGGCGGACACGTTTCATGCCGGGATCGCCACGCATTACACGGCTTCCGCCAATCTGCCCGGCGTGATCGAGCGGTTGGCGGCGGGCGATGATGTCTCCGCTGTGCTGGCCAGTGTGCATAACGATCCCGGTCCCGCGCCGATCGACGCCCATATTCCCGACATCGACCGCCTGTTCGTCGGCGATACAGTCGAGGGCATCCTGGCCGCGCTCGACGCCGACGGCGGCGATTTCGCCAGGGCGCAGGCGGCGACCATCCGCACCAAATCCCCGACCAGCCTGAAGCTGACCCTGCGCCAGCTGCAGGAGGGCGCGGGCCTCGACTTCGAGGACAACATGAAGATGGAATTCCGCCTCGGCCAATATGTGCTGAACGGCAAGGATTTCTACGAAGGCGTCCGCGCGGTGATCGTCGACAAGGATCAGTCGCCGAAGTGGAGCCCGCCGAGCCTGGCCGAGGTTTCGGACGCGGAAATCGCCAAGGCCTTCGCCCCGCTCGCCACCGGCGACTGGACGCCCTGATTTTCCCGCCCTTTCCCGTCACCCCGGCGAAGGCCGGGGTCTTTGGACGAAGGGGCTGTAACTGGACCAGATCCCGGCCTTCGCCGGGATGACGCAGATAACTCGGAAGGAAACGCCCCAATGGCAAAAATCGCCTTCATCGGTCTTGGCAACATGGGCGGTCCGATGGCCCGTAACCTGCTCAAGGCCGGCCATGCCGTCGCCGTCTTCGACCTGAGCAAACCCGCCGTCGAAGCCCTGGTGGCCGATGGCGCCTCCGCCGCCGCGAGCCCGGCCGAAGCCGCCAAGGCGGCGGAAATCGTCGTCTCCATGCTGCCGGCCGGCGCCCATGTGAAATCGGTCTATGCCAGCGAAGGCGGCGTGATCGACAGCATGGCCAAGGGCGGCCTGCTGATCGACTGTTCGACCATCGACGTCGCGACCGCGCGCGAGGTGAACGCCGTCGCCGAGAAGGCCGGCGTCGACATGGTCGATGCCCCGGTGTCGGGCGGTGTCGGTGGCGCGGCCGCGGGCACGCTGACCTTCATGGTCGGCGGCTCGGACACGGCGTTCGAGCGGGCGAAGCCGATCCTTCAGGCCATGGGCAAGACCATCGTCCACGCCGGCGGCCCCGGCAACGGCCAGGCGGCCAAGATCTGCAACAACATGCTGCTGGGCATTTCGATGATCGGCACCTGCGAGGCTTTCGCCCTCGCCGAGAAGCTGGGCCTCGACGCGCAGAAGCTGTTCGACATTTCCTCGACCGCGTCGGGCCAGTGCTGGTCGCTGACCTCCTATTGCCCGGTGCCCGGTCCGGTGCCGACCAGCCCCGCCAACCGCGATTACGCCCCGGGCTTCGCCACGGCGATGATGCTGAAGGACCTCAAGCTGGCGCAGGAAGCGGCCTCCAAGGCCGGCGCGGCCATCCCCCTCGGCAATCAGGCGGCCAGCCTCTACACGCTGTTCGACGCCGCCGGCAAGGGCGGGGTCGATTTCTCGGGCATCATCAACATGCTGCGCGGCAAGATGTGATCGAACGGATCTGATCCGATCGGAGAAGGCCGGCCCTTGCGCCGGCCTTTTTTTGTAACGCCAATATGCTTGAAGGCCGATGCGGAAAGCCCTAGGGTGACAAGGTGATCATTCTGTTCGACCCCGCCAAGGACGCGAAGAACATCGCCGAGCGCGGCCTGTCGTTCGCGTCCGTGGCCGGGATCGACTGGACGACGGCATTGATCGCGGAAGATACCCGAAACGACTATCCGGAGCAGCGCTTCGTCGCCTTGGGCATGATCGACGACCGGTTGCATGTCGTTTGTTTCACCCCGGTCGAGGGCGGCATCCGGGTCATCAGTTTTCGTAAGGCCAACCCGCGCGAGGTCCGAAGATATGAACAGGAAACCACTGACCGATAAGGCGGGGGAGGTCCGTGAACTGACCGCCGAGGATATCCGCCTGATGAAGCCTGCGGCCGAGGTCCTGCCGGCTGAACTTGTGTCGCTGTTGCCGAAGCGCAGACCCGGGCAGCGAGGACCGCAGAAGGCGCCGACCAAGCGTCAGGTCACGCTGCGGCTGGACGGCGATATCATCGACCGCGCCAAGGAGAGCGGCCCAGGCTGGCAGGCGCGCATCAACGAGATGCTGCGCAGGAATTTCGGCCTTTGACGGTAACAGGGGGGCTCGCTAAGCCTCACTCATGCCGAAGCGCGTCGATGGGATCCATCCGGGCGGCGCGTCTCGCTGGGAAATAGCCGAAGCCGACGCCGACGAGACCTGAGAACAGGGTGGCGAGGACGATCACGCCCGGGCTGATCAGCAGCGGCAGATTGAGGATGGCGGTGCCCGCCGCCGAGAGGGCGAGGCCGAGCACGACGCCGATCAGCCCGCCGAAAAGGGAAAGCAGCACGGCCTCGGTCAGGAACTGGGCGAGGACTTCGCGCTCGAGGGCGCCGATGGCGAGGCGGATGCCGATCTCGCGCGTGCGCTCGGTCACGGCGACCAGCATGATGTTCATGATGCCGATGCCGCCGACGATGAGCGAAATCGCCGCGATGGCGCCGAGGAAGGCGGTCAGCACCACGGTGACGCCGCCGATGATGGCGGCGATTTCCGAGACGTCGTTGACCTGGAAATCGTCGGTCTTGTTCGCGGTGATATGGCGGCGCTCGCGCATCAGGGCGAGAACATCGTCCTTGACCTTCAGGGTCTCCTCCGCGCTCGCGGCCGAGACCAGCATGATCGAGACATCCTGATTGCCGGCGATCCGCCGCTGGAACGTCTTCAGCGGCATGATCACCACGTCGTCCTGATCGGTGCCGATGATGGATCGGCCCTTTTCCGACAGGGTGCCGATCACGGTGCAGGGAAAGCCCCCGACCCGAAGGGGCGCGCCGATGGGGTCCTGGGCGCCGAAAATCTCGGTCACCACGCGCTGGCCGATGACGCAGACCGTGCGGCCCGAACGAATTTCGCCCTCGTCGAAGGCGCGGCCCGAGACGAGGGGCCATTCGCGGACGGCGAAATAATTGGCGTCGGCGCCGATCGCCGTCGTCGACCAGCTGTTGTTGCCGAGGACGACGGGGGCGGCCCTGGTCGAGACCGCGGCGATGGCGACGATGCCCGAGACATCCCGCTCGATCGCCTTCACGTCGGCCAGCTTGAAGGGGGCGGCGGCCTGCGGCGGTCCGCCCTTGCCGGCATTGCCCGGCGCGACGATCAGGAGATTGCGGCCGAGGCTGGAAATCTCGTCGGTGATGCTGGCGGTCGCGCCTTGCCCCAGGGTGACGAGGGCGATCACGGCGGCGATGCCGATGACGATGCCGAGCGTCGTCAGGATGGAGCGCATCAGGTTGCGCCGCAATTCCTGAAAGGCCATGCGCAGGGTCGTCGCGAAGCTCATCATGGCCGCGCCTCGTCCGAGACGATGCGCCCGTCCTTGAAGCGGATCTGCCGCCGGGCGAATTCCGCCATGTCCGGCTCGTGCGTCACCATCATCACGGTGATGCCGTGGTTTCGGTTCAGCTCGACCAGCAATTCCATGATCTCGCGGCCGCGCTCGCTGTCGAGATTGCCCGTGGGCTCGTCAGCCAGCAGAAGCTCAGGCTCGGTCACGATGGCGCGGGCGATGGCGACGCGCTGCTGCTGCCCGCCCGAAAGCTCGGCCTGTGTATGTTTCTCCCGCCCGGCGAGGCCGACCTGGGCGAGGGCGGCCGCCGCCTTCTGGCGCCGTTCCGCCCTGGCCATGCCACGGTAGACGAGGGGAAGCTCGACATTCTCGATCGCCGAAGTGCGCTTCAGCAGGTTGAAGCCTTGGAACACGAAACCGAGGTGGTTCCGGCGCAGCAGCGCGAGGCCATTGCGGTCGAGGCTGGTCACATCGACGCCGTTGAAGCGATAGGTGCCGGCGGTCGGCGTGTCGAGGCAGCCGATGATGTTCATGGTCGTCGACTTGCCGGAGCCGGACGGCCCCATGACGGCGACGAATTCGCCGGATTCGATCACCATGTCGATCCCGGCGAGGGCGATCACCTCGGCCTCGCCCTGGCCGTAGGTCTTGCGGATGCCGGAAAGTTCGATCAGCGCCATGACGGGTGGTCCGTCACTTCGTCGTCGCGCGGATGATGTCGGTGATCACCGGCGTATCGGGCTGAAGGTCGGTTGCGGTCACCTCGGTCAGGCGCCCATCGGAAAGGCCGAGGCTGACCACCATCGGGCTCGGCGTGCCGCCATCCGGCAGCCAGATGCGCGCCTTGTCCGGCGGCAATTTCTCCAGCGTGTCCTGCGCGATGCCGGGCGGGGTGAAGCGAAGCGCGCCATTCGGCACCAGCAGCACGTTTTCCCGCACGGCGCCGACGACATCGGCCGTCGCCGTCATGCCCGGCCGCAGGGCGAGATCGGGATTGGCGACCCGGGCCAGGACTTCATAGGTGACGACGCCCTGGTCGCTCTTCGGCGCGAGGCGGACCGAGGTGACGACGGCATCGAACATGCGGGTCGGATAGGCATCGACGGTGAATGTCGCCTTCTGCCCGTCGGCGACATGGCCGATATCGGCCTCGTCGACGTCGAGGCTCAATTCCATGTCGGTCAGGTCGCGGGCGACGGTGAACAGGATCGGCGTCTGCAGGCTGGCGACGATGGTCTGGCCGACCTCGACCTTCCGCGAGATCACCACCCCGTCGACCGGGGAGCGGATGGTCGCCTTGTCGAGGTTCGACTGGTCGGAGGTCAGGATCGCCTCGGCCACCTTCACACCCGCCTGCGCCGATTGCAGCGCGGCCTGCGCCCGCCCCAATTCGGCGATATCCTTGTCCCTGGCCGAAGCCGAGGCATAGCGATTGTCGGCCAGGGTCTGGGTCCGGCGGTTCGTGACCTCGGCCAGATGGAGCGCGGCCTGCGCCTCGGCGACACCGGCCTGTGCCGACAGGAGATTGGCCTCCGACTGCCGCACCTTGGCTTCGAGCAGCGAGGTGTCGAGCCTTGCCAGAACCTGACCGGCCTTCACCTGATCGTTGTAGTCGACCAGCAATTCATTGACGAGGCCGCTGATTTCCGCGCCGACATCGACCTGGTCGACCGGCTTCACGCTGCCGGTCGCGCTGACCGTCACGGTCAGGGTGCCCCGGGTGACATTCTGGACCTTGTAGTCGACGGCGGAAGAACCGGAGAACAGGAAGAAGGCCCCGACGAGGAGGATGGCCGCGCCGCCCGCGATCCAGGGCCAGCGCCGACGCCAGACGGGGGCCGCGGCAGGGCTGCTGCTGTTCGTCATGGGCTCGGGCTCCGCGCGGTGGATGGTCAGGCCCTCATCAGATGGAACGGATCGGGCCCGGAAACAAGAGCATTTACAAAATGTTACATTCTGCGGGCGGGGCTGCGGCGGCATGTCGCTTGACATTTGTACTGAATAGTACAATTAAAACTGATCGGTACAAAAATGGAGCCCGACATGTCCGACCGTCCCCCCCTGCCACCCTTCACCAACGAGACCGCTGCCCTGAAAGCCCGCATGGCCGAGGATGCGTGGAACAGTCGCGATCCCGAACGGGTTTCCCTGGCCTATACGCCGGACAGTGTCTGGCGCAACCGGGCGGAATTCGTCACCGGCCGGCCCGAGATCGTCGCCTTCCTGACACGGAAATGGACGCGGGAGCTGGATTACCGGCTGATCAAGGAAGTCTGGACCCATGGCGCCGACCGTATCGCCGTCCGCTTCGCCTATGAATGGCACGACGATGCCGGCACCTGGTTCCGCTCCCATGGCAACGAGAATTGGGAATTCGATGCCCATGGCCTGATGCGGCGCCGCTTCGCCTGCATCAACGATCAGCCGATCCGCGAGAGCGAGCGCAAATTCCGCTGGCCCCCGGGGCGCCGGCCGGACGATCATCCGGGTCTTTCCGACCTCGGCCTCTAGGGGATCATGGCGAGACTGGTTCACGAACGCGCGGATGTCGTGCCCCTGCTGGCGGAAGTGTTCCGCAAGCATGGCTTCGAAGGGGCGAGCCTTGCCCGGATCACGGCCGCGACCGGCCTTGGCAAGGGCAGCCTCTATCACTTCTTCCCGGGCGGGAAGGAGGAGATGGCAACGGCTGTCCTCGCCGAGATCGACGGCTGGTTCGAGCGGGAGATTTATGCCCCCTTGCGGGACAGCGAGGCGGCGGCGGCGATCGATCATATGTTCGCCGCCTGCGACCGCTATTTCCACAAGGGATGCCGGGTCTGCCTCGTGGGGGCCTTCGCCCTCGCCGATACGCGGGACCGTTTCGCCGTGGCCCTGCGCGATTATTTCGCCGCCTGGGTCGAGGCGCTGGCGGCGGCCCTGAGCCGTCTCGGCAGGGCGGACGCCCTTGCCCGCGCCGAGGCGGCGGTCGGCGGCATCCAGGGCGCCATCGTGCTGTCCCGCGCGCTCGACCGGCCCGAGGTGTTCAGCCGCATCCTCGAGGGGCTGCGGCGGGACCTCGCGGCCGGCTGACGGTTCAGGCCTCGTCCAACTCCGGCGCCATCAGGCCGCCTTCCGGCAGGATCTGACCACCGTCGACGACGATCGACTGGGCGGTGACATAGGAGGCCTCGTCGGAGGCGAAATAGATCGCGGCATTGGCGATGTCGAAGACATGGCCGAGACGCTTCAGGGGCACCGAAGCCTCCATCTTCGCCACATGCTCGGCGCCGAGGCCGAGCAACCCTTCCGTCGCGATATTGCCGGGCAGCACGGCGTTGACCGTGATCCGCCAGGGCGCCAGTTCCAGCGCCGCCGCCCGCATGAAGCCCAGCTGTCCCGCCTTGGAGGCGGCGTAATGGGTCATGAAGGGCACGCCGGTGATCGGCCCGGTGATGGAGGAGGTGAGAATGATGCGGCCGCCGGGCTTTTGCTTCATCGCCGGCAGGCAGGCGGCGACCGACAGGAAGGTGCCCTTCAGGTTGGTGTCCATCACCGCGGCGTAATCATCCTCGGTCATCTCGGACAGGGGCACGGTCGGGAAGATGCCGGCATTGGCGCAGAGAATGTCGATGCCGCCGTGAAGCTCCACCGCCCTGGCCGCCATGGACTTTGTATCGGCGGATTTCGCGACATCGGCGGCGAAACCGCTGGCGGTGCCGCCGGCCGCCGTGATTTCCGCCGCGACCGCATCGGCCTCGGCCAGCTTCCGCGAGACGACGAGGACCCTGGCGCCAACCTCGCCGAAGCGCAGGGCGATGCCCCGTCCGATGCCCTTGCTCGCCCCGGTGACGATCACGCTCCGCCCGGTCAATGGTGTCAGCATGGTGGCCTCTTTTGCAGGATATCCGCGCAAGGCTAGGGGTGGCGGCGGACCCAGGCCATCCGCCTTCCGGTGGAGCCGGCGGCGCTCCCCTTGATATTTATATGATGATCATAATATAAAAACGGGCCGCCCGGCCTAACCCCGAGGGAATCCATCCATGTCCGCTGAACGTCCTGCCGTCCTCATCACCGGTGCCTCGTCCGGCATCGGCGCCACCTATGCCGATCGCTTCGCCCGTCGCGGCCATCCGCTGGTTCTCGTCGCCCGCGACAAGGTCCGGCTGGAGGCGCTGGCCGCCCGCCTGCGGGCCGAATACGGCGTTGTCGTCGATGTCGTCCCGGCCGATCTGACCGACGCCGCGCAGCTTGCCACCGTCGAGGCGCGGCTGCGCGAGGATGGCCGGATCGGCATCCTGATCAACAACGCGGGCGCGGCCAGCAAGGGCGGCTTCCTCGGCGCGGACGGCGACGCGCTGGACCTGTTGATCCGGCTCAATGTCACGGCGGTGACCCGGCTCGCCGCCGCCGTGGTGCCGCGTTTCGCGGCGGCGGGGCAGGGGGCGATCGTCAATATCGCCTCGGTCCTCGCCCTGATGCCCGAATTCCCGATGGGCAATTACGGCGCTACCAAGGCCTATGTCCTCAGCTTGTCCCAGGCCTTGCAGAACGAGATCGGGCCGCGCGGCGTCCATGTCCAGGCGGTGCTGCCCGGGGCGACAAGGACCGAAATCTGGGGCCGCTCGGGTCATGACGTCGACCAGATCCCGGGCATGATGGCGGTCGGCGATCTGGTCGACGCCGCGCTCGTCGGCTTCGACCGGGGCGAGACCATCACCATTCCGCCGCTGCCCGATGCCGGCCAGTGGGAGGCCTTCGAGGGCGCCCGCCACGCCATGCGCGCCAATTTCGGCAACGCCCTGCCGGCGGATCGCTACACGAAGTAAGGCCGGACCGGCGACGGGGGACGCTCAGTTCGCCTTGGCGCGCTGGGTCGCCTCCGCCCGGCGGCGGGCATGGGGGGTGGTCCGGGTCGAGGCCAGGAAGGCGTCATTGGCCGTCTGATCGTCCTGGGCGATCGCCTCATCCCGATAGGCCAGGCGATCCGGCGCGCGGCGGGCCTTGCGCATCATCAGCTTCAGCCGAGCATAGACCGTCCACATGCGCGCCGTGCCCTTGAGGGATTGCCAGATATAGCGCGGGTAGAAGACGAAGGCGTTTTCCAGCGGCAGGCCATGCCGGCGCTGGCGGCGGCGGCGAATGCGGATGATGCCGGATTCGAGCACGGCCACCCCTTCCGACAGGACCGCCTCGCGATAGCCCAGCATCCGGTGCAGCAGCATGTTGGGCCGATGAATGCGCAGCGCCAGCATCCGCTTCATGACCCGGCGGATATGCTCGAAATCGTAGAAGCTGCGATGGGCGGCGTGGAAGGCTTCCTCCCATTCCGCGTCGGACATGTTCGGGTGGTGGGTGACCCGATGGTTGAGGTCGTATTTCGCCATGTCCGGGTCCATCCACACCCCGGCGTCCAGCAGCTTCTTGTGATCCTCGCAGCCCGGCAGGGGCGTGAGATAATTCATGTAGAGGAAATCGATCGGCAACTGCGTCTTGATCAGCTCGATGTCGCGCAGGATCGAGTCCCTGGTGTCATGCGGGAAGCCGAGGATATAGCCGCAGGTGATGAGCACCGGGTGCTGCTTCCACGCAAGGAACATCTCGCGATAATCCTCGACCCGGTTCTGGCGCTTCTTGCTGGCTTCGAGACTGTCGGCATTGATGCTCTCGAGGCCGATGAAGATCTGGTCGGCGCCCGCCGCCACGCATTTCTCGATGAAGTTCGGGATCTTGTGCGCGAGCGTGTCGACCTGGATGATCAGATGGACCGCGATCCCCTCCTGCCGCAGGGCGATCATGCGGTCGAGCAGGGGCTCCCAGTTGCGGTTACGGGCGAAATTGTCGTCGGTCAGGAAGAAGCCGGTGATGCCGCCCGCGACATTGCGCCTTATGATCGCCTCGAGGTCGTCCGGCGTCCGGAACCGGCTCTTGCGGCCCTGCACGTTGATGATGGTGCAGAAGGAACATTCGAACGGGCAGCCCCGGCCGAGATCGGCGGTCGACATGCGATAGAGCAGGCGGCCCAGCTCGCGCTTCTCGACGATGGGCTGCGGCGCGCCGGCGAGATTGGGCTGATCCTTCAGGAAATCGTAGAGCGGGGCGAGGGTGCCGGCATAGCCGTCGCGGATCACCGGATCGATATGGCCGTCCTCGGCCTCGCCGGCGAAGAGGGAGATGCCGAGACCTTGCGCCTCGACAATGTCGGGCGGCAGGGTCTTCAGCATGGCGAGAATGCCCGAGACGTGAAAGCCGCCGATGCACACGGGCACGCCCGCCGCCCGAAACGGCCGGGCCAGGTCGACCGCGCGGGGGAACATGTTGCTCTGCACCCCGACCATGAACACCAGCAGCCGCGCGCCGCGCTGCTTTGCCGCCTTCATGATGCGGGCGGGATCGATCCTGGTGTTGGTCTCGTCCAGCCAGTAATGACGGATGTCGACACCCGGCCCCAGCACCTGCCGCTCGATCGCGTCCTGCACGATCCCGGCGAGGCAGGCCATGGAATTCGACGGCAGCACCGACCGCCACCATTGAATGGGATAACCGTCGTCGTCGTAACGGGTCGGCTTGATCAGATAGATGTCGAGCGCCGGCATGGGCCTTGCCTCTTCGCCCCGATCCGAAACGCGATCCCCCCTGGCACCGCGCGCCGATCATGGGGCTGGACAAAGTGAGCCACGGATTGCGGCGGCGGTCCAGCCGGCTTTGGTGGGGGCGCCAGCCGCGCCGCCGCCGTCAGCGGTAGCGACCGGGCACCCAGAAGCCCTCCCGGTCCCAATGTCCGGGCACATAATAGACGGGCGGCGGCTCACGGCGATAGGCGCGCTCGTCATAGACGACGCAACCACCCAGCACCGGGGCGAGGGCGCCCAGGGCGATCAACAGGAGCAAGCTCTTGCGCAAGGACAGGCGTGTCATCGGAACAGACTCCGATCCGGAAGGCCCCAGCCTTCACTGACTGAAACGCTTGCGCGGGGGGACTCCTGCGCTTTCAGGCGATTGGGAGGCGCTGGACGCAGCGCGCTGATGCCACCGCTTCATAAAATTTAAATATAGTTCCGCAGGAGTTTTCACAAATATTTGATTCTGAAGATCTATGTTCTTTGATTCAAATCTTCATCTGGCTGCGTGTTGAGTGCAGTAACATAGTCATCTACTTCATATCGTAATATATAATCGCTATTACCGAGGAGATGGAGAAGTTTTTTCCGGTAGAGTTGATTGTCAGCGCTAGGCCCGCCTCGTAACAGCGCGTCTATGAGATATTCGCGCATTTTTGATAATTCAGAGTCCTTTTTGTGGAATTCCTTGATTGAGCGAATTGTCACGTCGTGCAGCGTCTGGATTACGCCATGATCAATCCTGGATGACATTACGATGGTAAAAAGCACGCTGCCCAAGGCCTGCGCGGCCGCATGGGGGATGGTCGCGGCCCCATCAAAAGGTTCAGGAAATACTCTGTGTGTGGCGCCTTCGGGGAGATGGCGGAAAATCCCGACCCAGGACGTCATGTACTGCACTAATTCATAAAGTAAGAATGCCGCCTGTGTCGGAAACTCTGCGCTCCGATCCACGGTTTCATCGCTGGAATCATATTTCCGCTCCAGCCGCTCCGCGAAGCGCACAAAATAGTAGAGCCACATATGGTAGTGGACGCCCTGCTTGGCGGCCGAGCTGATCATGATGTCGAAATAGAACATGCCTACGAAGGTTGGGTCGCGCATCTGATCTCGCTCGAACCAGTCGGGCTTTCCATTCAGCCAAGTCCAGTAATCCGGCCGCTCACCACCCTCTAGCAGGCGCATCACATAATCTCCGACTGGCTTCCAAGCCGAGAAATGTTCGGCAACATGAGCGTCGGCGAATAGGAAATGCAGCAGCCGATTGCGCTCGGGCAGTCGATAGCCGATCAGTCCATCGGACGCGCCATTAGTGGATATCTCTTGGTAGAGAGCGCTCCCAGGACGGCGTATTAGCTCAGCCATATAGCGCTCGAAAAAGTCCGGTCCACCTGAAATTTCTTCGCGAAATAAGGTGAGGCCAAAATAAGGACGCCTCGATACGATATAATCCAATAATAGTGGGGAACTCATAATGAATTGAAAGAGTTCGCTTGCGGCGTGTTCGCCGCGCGCTCCTGCCGGAACGATATGAGCGAGGGCGCGCACTGGTTTGGCTGCCCAATCCGGCCAGTTCTCGCCTGAATATTGACGATTCTGGTGACGCCTTAGATAGCGATAGAGTGAGTGTTCGGGCGTTGGCCCGTAATTTTCCAGCCAATCATGGAAGCGCTGGCACCGATATTTACGGCGACTGGCACTGGCGAAGCGACTGATATGAGGTTCTATAAGCTTGAGTGCGTCACCATATTGGATCGTGTCCCGCCGAATGGTGTAGGAGCTGTGGGTAAGTAGCTCGCCGGCGCGACCATCACGAGTCTGGCGGCGGCGGGCTACTTATCCATAGCGGTGGTCACCGTGGCGGCTGTGGGTAGGGTTG
>NZ_JBAQRT010000008.1:0-1671 GCF_049306435.1 Zavarzinia sp. | reverse complement strand
GGCCAGGCCTGCGGCCGCAACCCGGTCGGCCTGCTCGTGCCCTGCCACCGCGTCCTGGCTGCCGGCCCCCGCCTCGGCGGCTATGGCGGCTCGGAAGACGTGAAGCGCTGGCTGCTCGCCCATGAGGGCATCGTGGTGCCGGAAGCCTAGGGTTTCGCGCCGGCGATGGATCGCAGCAATTGCCATATCCGGGGGCGATCCGCCGTCCGTTCCGGATTTTCGCCACCTCCAGGTGCCGAGGCCAGACGCTCGGCAGCCTTCAGGGCGCTCTCCCCCTTTTCGTTTGGGGCCGCCGGGTCGGCGCCTTCGCGCAACATGGCTTCGACCATGGCCAGCTGGCCACCGGAGACGGCCTCCATCAATACGGCGTTCTTCTGATCCGGTGTGTAGCCTTTCAGGACGCCAGTGGCGCGAAGCCGCTCGAAGGTTTCGACCGGACCATGTCTTGCCGCGATTTCCATCGCCGACCAGCCATCACAATGACCGTCCGGCCGCGTACCGTGGCTGAGAAAGGCATCGAGCAGGCCGGGGCGCAGATAGATATCGTAAGTCATGCAGGCGAAATTATCGGCGAAATCGGCCCTGCTGAAATCCCAGCCCGATGCGGCCAGTTCGTCGACGATCTCCGGTCCGCCGGAGATCCAGTGGTCGCTGCGCGCCAATCGGTCGATGGCGTCGGCTATGTCGATCACGGACATCGGCATACCGACGGCAAGGCCATCGTATTCCCTGACGGTCTTGACCGAGTTCCCACGGCGAAGGCGTATACGTGCTTCGGGCCAATCAGAGATGCTATCATTGAAATAGCGGTCTTCGAGGCCGAAAAAGCGGACGGCGCGGAACTGTTCGATCAGGGCGGCGACGTTTGCTGGATCGACGCGGTAATCGACGGCACCGATGATCGACGTGTGGAAATCCCCATTGAAGGTCACGCGGCCATCGCCGTGGATTGTGACGTCATAGATGGGGCACAGGCCTTCGCAAGGGCCCCGCGACAGGCTGATGTCCGTTTCCGCCATCGAGGCTTCGGCGAACGGGCGATCAGCGGCGGGCTTTGTCTTTGGATAGACCGCGATGCTCATCGGCCCCGTAACGGCGACGGGTTTGCCGTCCCGTTCGAAGGGCCGGAACTGCAGGCCAAGGGCCATGTCCGAAATCCGCTGGCGATATTTGAGCAGGCGATCGCTCCAGGGTGTTCCCTTCGGCTCGGGGACGGCGGCAACGACCCGTCCTTGCTCGTCAATCGTCAGACGGAGCCACGCCGTTGCAATGATCGCGGACTCATCGGAGAAGAACGCAGGCGGCCGCGTGGGGTCGGGCAGATGCGCCGAAAGCTCCACCTCCTGAACCTCCATAGGGGTATCCGCCTGTGCTGTGCGCAAGGACAGAAGCGAAAGAGCCAGCCCGACGATGAGGGAATAGCACCAGCCCTTCATAACACCCTCCATGGCCGGAGCGGGACGCTCGTCTAAGGTTTCGCGCCGGCCGCTTCGAGGAGGGCGACGATGGTTTTGAGGTCTTCGAGATAGGCGGGTCCGAGCCAGTCGGGCGCCCGATCGGGCGCGGCCTGCGCCCTTGCGATGGCGAGGGCGCTGTCGCCTTCCGGCTCGCGGGCGTCGGGGTCGCCGCCGCGGCGCAGGATGGCGGCGAGGATGTCGGGCTTGCCGCCGC
>NZ_JBAQRT010000007.1:0-11146 GCF_049306435.1 Zavarzinia sp. | reverse complement strand
GGCTGGGGCACGGCGATGGCGGTCAGCGGACTGGATAGGGCCGCCGTATCGCCGGCCTCGGGACTGACGGCATCGCTCGTCGCGGGTTTTGGCGGCGGCAGGCTGTCGGGATCGGGTTCGATGATCTCGGGCACCGTCTCGGGCACCGCAGCGGCCGGCTCGGTCGCGACCGGCACCGCTATCGTCGGGGCCGCGACAGGGGCGGCGGACGGCGCTTCCACCTGGCCCGGAATGCGCAGCTTCTGGCCCAGTTTCACGGTGAAGGGCGGCGAAATGCCGTTTTCGGCCATCAGGCTGGCCTGATCGACGCCATAGCGCCGACTGATGTTGTAGACGGTGTCACCCGTCACCACCGTGTGATAGCGCACCTGCGGTAGTTGCAGCACCTGCCCCGGCTTGACCGAGAAGGGCGCCGAGAGATTATTGGCCAGAATCAGGTCGCGCAGGGGCACGCCCGTGCGCGCCGCCACGGCGTTCAGCGATTCGCCCTGCGCCACCACGGTCGTGGCGCCCGTGGGGACCGTTTCCGCGTCAGGCGTGACCATGGGGGCAACCGGCACCGGCGCCGTTTCCACCGGCGCGGACGGGGTGCTGTCGAGCGGGGTCGCCGTGATGCCCCCGCCCCGACTGACGGGCGCGAGGGGCGCGGCTTCGATTTCCGGCATGGGCTCGGCGCTGCCGCCGCCCGTGATCGTCCCGGTCGGGGACGGGTGCCCGCCGCCGATATATTCGACGGGCGCGGGCTCCGTCCGTCCCCCGCAGGACGACAACATCAAGCCGCCGGCAAGCCACGCCGCCAGCCGAATCACGGGATAAGGGCCGCTCCAAACCATGGCTGCAGTCTCGGTTCGCCGGGGTGCCGCGTCAATCGTCCCGCAGGACGCCTTCGACGAGGGGCACGAAGCGCACCGGCATGAGTTTCTCGTAGAGCGCTTCCGCGCCCTGGCGGCGCACCCGCCAGATTTCCTGATCGCCATGCACCGGACCGACCGGCAGAATCATGACGCCGCCCTCGGCCAGTTGTTCGATCAGGGCCTGCGGCACGCTGGGCGCCGCCGCCGTGACCATGATGCGCTCGAAGGGCGCCTGTTCGGGCCAGCCCTTGGCGCCGTCGCCCAGCCTGGTGACGACATTGTGGATATGAAGATCGCTCAGGAGCCGCTCGGCATGGCGCATCAGGTTGCGCCGCCGCTCCACCGTATAGACACGGCGGCACAGTTTCGCGAGCACCGCCGCCTGATAGCCCGACCCCGTGCCGATTTCCAGCACCCGGTGCCGCGCCCCGACATCCAGCATCTGGGTCATGTAGGCGACGATGAAGGGCTGGCTGATGGTCTGACCGCCGGCGATGGGCAGAGCCGTGTCCTCATAGGCCTTGTGAGCGAGCGCGGGCGGCACGAAACGCTCGCGCGGGATCGCCTCGATCGCGCCCAGCACGCGCAGGTCCACGATGCCTTGCTGACGGAGACTGAGGACCAGGCTGGCCTTTTCGGTGTCGGTCCCCATGACGTCATTCGTTCAGTTGAAGGCCGGAAAAGGCGCGGCGCAGGGTGGCCTGTGTATCGTAATGCGTGAGATCGAGATGCAGGGCGGTCACCGAGATCGCCCCGGCATGGACCGCCTCGATATCCGAATCGCTCTCCGGCGGCTCGGGGCTGCGGCGATAGCCGAGCCAGTAGTAATTGTTGCCCCGCGCATCCACCCGCTCGTCGACGAAGAGATTGCCGACGCCGCGCCGACCCTGATGGCTGACCCGGACCCCGGTCACCTCGTCCGGCGGCACCGGCGGGAAATTCACGTTGATCAGCACGTCGCGCGGCCAGCCGGTCTCGATCAGCTTGCGGGCGATGGCGGCGCCATGGGCGGCGGCGCAGGCCCATTGGATCGGCTTCGTCCGGTCGAAACCGATGACCTGGCTGAAAGCGATCGAGGGCACGCCCAGCATGGTGCCTTCCATGGCGGCGGCGATCGTGCCGGAATAGGTCACGTCCTCGCCGATATTGCCGCCCCGGTTCACACCGGACAGCACGAGATCGGGCTTCCGTCCGGTGATGATCTTGTCGATCGCCATCATCACGCAATCGGTCGGCGTGCCCGACACGGCGAAACGCTTCGGCCCCGCCTTGCGGATGCGCAGGGGCTCGGTCAGCGTCAGCGAATGGGACGCGCCGGACTGTTCGGTCTCGGGCGCCACCACCCAGACATCGCTGCTGAGCGCGCGGGCGATGCCGATCAGCACCTTCAGCCCGGGGGCATGGATGCCGTCGTCGTTGGAAACGAGGATGCGCAGCGGTTTGTCCCCGGCCTCAGGCATGGGGGTGGATCGTCTGGAGACCGCCCATATAGGGCTGCAGCACGGCCGGGATCGCGATCGAGCCGTCGGCTTGGGCGTAATTCTCGAGCACCGCGACGAGCGTCCGGCCGACCGCGAGGCCCGAGCCGTTCAGCGTATGCACCGGCCGGGCATTCTTCGCACCCGAAGCCCGCGCCCGCGCCTGCATCCGCCGCGCCTGGAAGTCGCCGCAGTTGGAGCAGGAGGAGATTTCGCGATAGGTCTTCTGCCCCGGTAGCCAGACCTCGAGGTCATAGGTCTTGACCGCGCCGAAACCCATGTCGCCCGCCGCCAGCAGCAGCACGCGATAGGGCAGGTCGAGACGCTTCAGCACTTCTTCGGCGCAGGCGGTCATGCGCTCGTGCTCGGCCGCCGACTGTTCGGGCGTGGTGATCGAGACCAGTTCGACCTTGGCGAACTGGTGCTGGCGGATCATGCCCCTGGTGTCACGGCCCGCCGCGCCCGCTTCCGACCGGAAACAGGGGGTGAGCGCGGTGAAGCGTAAGGGCAGCTGGGCATCGTCGAGGATCTGCTCGCGGACGAGATTGGTCAGCGGCACTTCCGCCGTCGGCACCAGCCAGAAGCCGTTGGTGGTGCGGAACAGGTCTTCGGCGAATTTGGGCAGCTGCCCGGTGCCGTAGACCGCCTGATCACGGACGAGAACCGGCGGCGCCACTTCCGTGTAGCCGTTCTCGGTCGTGTGCAGGTCGAGCATGAACTGGCCGAGCGCGCGCTCCAACCGCGCCAGCGCGCCCTTCAGGACGACGAACCGCGCGCCCGACATGCGGGCCGCCGCCTCGAAATCCATCAGACCGAGCCCCTCGCCCAATTCGTAATGGGCGGCGCCTTCGGCGAGGCGCGGCGTGCCCCAGCGGCGGATCTCGGTATTCGCCTCTTCGCCGCCCTCGGGCACCTCTGCCGCCGGCAGATTGGGGATCGAGGACAGCAGCCCGTCCATCTCGACGGCGAGGGCCTTGTCCGCCTCGTCCGCCGCCTGGATATCGGACTTCAGGGTGGCGATCTCGGCCATCAGCGCCGAGGCGTCGCCGCCCTTGCCCTTCACCTGGCCGATCTCGCGCGAGGCGTCGTTGCGCCGCGCCTGCATGACCTGCAGCCTGGTCTGCGCGTCGCGCCGCTTCAGATCGAGGTCGAGCACCGCGGCGGCGGAGGCCGGAAAGCCGCGCCGCGCGAGGCTGGCGTCGAAGGCTTCCGGGTTGTCGCGGATCAGTTTCAGGTCATGCATGGGGGCAAAGCTCAAAGACGGCGGTGTGCCCTGTCCTTATAGGGAACAGGGCACGAGTCCGTCCAGCACTCAGGGGGCCGGGGCTTCGCTGTCGGCGTCTTCTTCCGCTTCGGCCTCGGCCTCGCGCTTGGCGCGGCTGCGCTCGATCAGGCGAACGGCGATGATCGACGCCTCGTAGAGGACGAGCATGGGAATCGCCAGACTGACCTGGCTGATCATGTCGGGCGGGGTGACCACGGCGGCGAAGGCGAAGACGCCGACGATCGCATAGCGCCGCTTCGACGACAGGGTCTTCGACGAGATGATCCCGGCCCGGCCCAGCAGGGTCAGCACCACCGGCATCTGGAAGCTGAGGCCGAAGGCGAAGATCAGCGCCATGACGAGGCTGAGGTATTCGTTCACCTTGGGCTCGAGCTCGATCGGCAGGGCGCCGCCGCCGCCGGGGGCTTCGAAACCCAGGAAGAAGTGCCAGGCCAGCGGCAGGATCAGGTAATAGAGCATCGCCGCGCCGGTGATGAACAGCACCGGCGTCGCGATCAGGAAGGGCAGGAAGGCGCCCCGTTCGTTGCGGTAAAGGCCTGGCGCCACGAACATGTAGATCTGGCTGGCGATGATCGGGAAGGCGAGGAAGGCGCCACCGAAGAACGAGACCTTCATATAGGTGAAGAAGGCTTCGGTCAGGTCGGTATAGATCATGCGCCGCGTCGCCGCGGACTCCCCCATGGCCTGATAGAGCGGCTTGGTCAGGAAGGCATAGATCTGATCCGAGATCAGGTAGCAGCCGACCATGCAGAGCACGAGGGCCGCGACACTGTACATCAGACGGCGGCGCAACTCGGTCAGATGCTCGACCAGCGGCGCGCGGCTGGCCTCGATGTGGTCTTCGTCCTGCTTTTTCGCAGCCATGTCAGGCCCCTGTGCTGCCTGCCGGCGGTGTTTCTGCTTTGGCCGGAGCCGTGGTCGCCGCGGCTTCAGCCGCGGCATCGGTGTCCCTGATCACATCGGCGACCGTGTCGGCGATATCATCGTCGAATCCCTCGTCCTCCTCCAGGGGGGCCGGACGTGGCTCGGCCGCGTAGGACGGCCGCGGCAGGGCGGGATCACCGGACATCGAGCGTTCAAGGTCCTGGCGCGTCTTGGCCAGTTCCTCGTCGCGCATCATCTGGTCGAAGGTCGACTGGAAGTTGGACGCCATGGAACGCGCCTTGCGCATCCAGCGCCCGACCGTGCGCAGCAGATCCGGCAATTCCTTGGGACCGACCACCAGAAGCGCGACGATACCGACGAGGAGGATCTCGGACCACGCGAGATCGAACATGCGCCTGTCTCCACGGCAGGGCGCGGCCCTGCAAGCGGTTACGCTCGCAGGGAGCGGCCCTGCAAGCCCTTACAAAAGAACGAGAAAGCCGAAGCTCAGACCTTCTGGGCGTCCTGGCTCTTCGCCTTTTCGGCCGTGCCGTCGATCGTCACCTGGCGGGCGGAATCGGTCGGAGCCGGCGGGGTCGGTTCTTCCGCCATGCCCTTCTTGAAGCTCTTCACGCCCTTGGCCACATCGCCCATCAATTCGGAAATCTTGCCGCGGCCGCCGAACAACAGGACGACCAGGGCGATGACGATTAGCCAATGCCACAAGCTCATCGCACCCATCGCCAATTCTCCTTCTTAAAAACCATGGCCCAGCGAGGCCGGATATTGCCCGAAGGGCATTGAGGAGGCAACGCGCAGAAATACGGTGCGTCGCCCGTCACCCTGCTTATTTGGGGGCTTTCCGTTACGCCGCAAAGACAAAACACTGTCCGGGGTCGAGGGAAATGCGCATTTCTGTCCCGGCGGGGGGTAAATGCGGCGGCGTGAGCCGCGCGACCAGCGGCGGAAGACCTTCGCCGAGAGAAAATTCAACCAGACTGTCGGCACCAAGCAGCCGGGCACGCAGGACGCGAACCGATTGCCCCGCGCCCGAATCGTCGATGCGGATGGCATGGGGCCGAATCAAAACCTCCGCCCGCGCCCCCGGCGCGAGGCCCGGCGCCGCGAAGCCGCCAAGCGGGGTTTCCACTCGTCCGCCCTCGCCCACGATGCCGGCGAAGGCATTCGCCTCGGCGAAGAAGCGCGCCGCGCCGGCATCCGCCGGCCGGTTATACAACTCCTCGGGCGTGCCGAGTTGAACCACCCTGCCCGCCCGCATCAGGGCGATGCGGCTCGCCATCCGCATCGCCTCCTCGGGATCATGGGTGACGAGCAGCACCGCCGCCCCGGTCGAGGCCAGCAGGGCCAGGGTCTCGTCCCGCACCCGGTCGCGCAGGCGAACGTCGAGGCCCGAGAAGGGCTCGTCCATCAGCATGACCGCCGGCCGGGGCGCGATCGCCCGGGCCAGCGCCACGCGCTGCTGTTCGCCGCCCGAGAGCATATGCGGGAAACTGCGCCCGCGATCGCCGAGCCCGACCTTGTCGAGCGCGGCCTGCGCCTCGACCAGCGCATCGCGCCGGGTGATGCCGAAGGCGACATTGTCGAGGATCGAGAGATGGGGGAACAGCGCGTAATCCTGGAAGATCAGGCCGACATGGCGTTTCTCGGGCGCGAGGCTGCCACGCTCGTCCGCCACCACGCGCCCGCCGATGTCGATCCTCCCCTGCTGCAGGATCTCGAGACCGGCGGCGAGGCGCAAAGTCGTGGTCTTGCCGCAGCCCGATGGACCGAGCAGGCACACGACCTCGCCCGCCTCGATCTCGATGTTCAGATTTTCGACGGCGATGCGCTGGCCGAAACGATGGGTGACATTGGAAAAGGCAAGACCGGCCATGACACTCGCTAAACCTCGTCAGGAGCCGGCAGACTGCGACCCCGGCCGCGCCTTTGCAATGGCCCGGCTCATCAGGATGACCGGAATGACGCCGACGAACACGATGGCCAGCGACGGCAGGGCCGCCTCCGGCAGGCGCTCGTCGCTGGCGAGTTCATAGGCCTTGATCGCCAGCGTGTCGAAATTGAACGGCCGCATCATCAGGGTCGCCGGCAATTCCTTCATCACGTCGACGAAGACCAGCAGCGCCGCCGTGGTCAGGCTGGCCCGCATCATCGGCAGATGCACCCGGCGCAGCGTATCGAGCGGGCTGCGCCCCAGGCTGCGGGCGGCCGCATCCATGCTGGGCGTCACTTTCTCGAGGCCCGATTCCACGGTGTTGAAGGCGACCGCCAGGAACCGCACCAGATAGGCGAAGACGACGGCGGCGATCGATCCCGTCAGCACGAGGCCGGTCGAGACGCCGAAGGTGCGCCGCATCCAGGCATCGACCGCGTTGTCGAGACCGGCGATGGGCACGAGAACGCCGACCGCGATCACCGCCCCCGGAATGGCGTAGCCCATGGCGGCGACGCGGATCGCCACCCGTCCTACCCGCGAAAGACCCAGCCGCTGGCCATAGCCGAGCAGCACCGCGAGCCCGACCGCCAGCGCCGCCGTCGGCAGCGCCAGGGTCAGCGTGTTGCGGGCATAGGTCAGGAAAGGACCGAGGGCCATGCCATCCTCCCCCAGCGCCCAGATCGAGAGCGCGATCGCCGGCAGCACGAAGCCGAGCAGGATCGGCAGCGCGCAGGCCAGCGTCGCGACGACCGCCGATACAGGTTTCAGGGCAAGGCGCGGCAGCGGGCGGTAACGGGTCGTCGTGTGATGGAACCGGGCGGAGCCCCGGGCATAACGCTCGCCCAGCATCAGGACGGCGATGGCGACCAGCAGCAGGGCGGCGAGATGGGCGGCCGAAACCGGATCGCCCAGCCCCAGCCAGGTGCGGAAAATGCCCGAGGTGAAGGTATCGACGGCGAAATATTGCACCGTGCCGAAATCGCCCAGCGCCTCCATCAGCGACAGCGCGACGCCGGTCGCCAGCGCCGGCCGGGCCAGCGGCAGGCCGATGCGCCAGAACGCGCCCCAGGGCGAGCAGCCGAGCGTCCGCCCGATCTCGAGCGCGCAGACCGACTGTTCGAGGAAGGCCGCCCGCGTCACCAGATAGACGTAAGGGTAAAGGACCAGCACCATCATGGCGATGGCCCCGGGCATGGAGCGGATGTCGGGGAACCAGTAGTCGCGCACCGCCCAGCCGGTCAGGTCGCGCAGCAGGCCCTGCACCGGCCCCGCCACGTCGAACAGGCCGGTATAGGTATAGGCCAGGACATAGGCGGGCACCGCCATGGGCAGGAACAGCGCCCATTCGAACAGGCGTTGGCCCGGAAAGCGGCACATGGTGACGAGCCAGGCCGTCCCCGCCCCGATTACCGCCGTGCCGATGCCGACCCCCAGCATGAGGATGATGCTGTTGGTGACGTAGAGCGGCAGCACGGTTTCGCTGAGATGCCGCCAGGTATCCCCCGCCGGCGACAGCGCGGCCGAGGCGACCATGACCACCGGCAACGCGAAGATCGCGGCGATGCCGAGCGCCAGCAAGGTCCAGCCCCTGGGCCACCAGTGCCTGCGCGCGATCGCTTTGGCGCCAAGACGGTAATCGGTAAGTGCCACTTGAATGCCGATGCTCCAGGAGACGCGGCCGCTACCGGCGCACCACCCTGCGAATGATTATCAGTAACCCGGCCAGACGCAAGCCCGCCATCACGCAGGGCTGCCCCCCTCCGGTGCGACATCTTCGCCAGGGTCGAGAGCATCGAGCGCCTCGTCCTCGTCCAGCGGCTCCAGATCCTCGTCCCGGCCGATGACCGGCATGGCCTGCCGGGGATCGACGAGACCGGCCGCCTTCAGATCCTCGATGCCCGGCAGGTCGCCGATCTGGGCGAGGCTGAAATGGTCGAGGAAGACATCCGTCGTCTTGAACGTGAGGGGCCGGCCCGGGGTCTTGCGGCGGCCGGCCGGCTTGACCCAGCCCGTCTCCAGGAGGACGTCGAGCGTGCCCTTGCTGACGGCGACGCCGCGGATCGCCTCGATCTCCGCCCGCGTCACCGGCTGGTGATAGGCGACGATGGCCAGGGTTTCGATCGCTGCGCGCGACAGGCGCCGCGTCTCCTCGGTGTCCCGGCGCAGGAGGAAGGCGAGATCGGGCGCGGTGCGGAACGTCCAGCGGCCGGACACTTCGATCAGATTGACCCCCCTGCCCTCATAGGCCGCCCTGACCCGCTCGATCAGGGGCCGGATCTCGATGCCGGGCGGCAGGCGCTGGGCGAGGCTGGCTTCATCCAGCGGCTCGGCCGCGGCGAAGATCAGCGCCTCGATCATGCGGCTATAGTGCAGCAGGTCGGCGTCGTCGAGGGCGCGGGGCGCGGCCTCGCCCTCCGCCTCGGCCTCGATATCCGGGTCTTCGGGGGAAAGCTCGGGTTCGTCGTTCATTCGTCGCGGGCCTTGCGGATGAAGATGGGGGCGAAGGCCTCGGTCTGGCGCAGCTGGATCTTGCCCTGGCGCACCAACTCGAGACTGGCGGCGAAAGTCCCCGCCAGGGCCGAGCGACGGCCGAGGGGATCGGTGAAATCGTCGGGCATGAACATTTCCAGCCGCGTCCAGTCGAGCTCGATGCCCAGCATGGCGGAGAGACGGTGGATCGCCGCCTCCATGGTGAAGATGGGCGGCAGCTTCACGGTCAGATGACCGCCGGTCTTGCGCGCCGCCCAGTCGGCATAGGCCTTGATCAGATCATAGAGGCTGGTGGACCAGTTCGATTTCCGCACCACGGTCACGCCCTCGGGCGCGCCCCGGGCGAAGACATCGCGGCCCAGCTGGTGGCGCGACATCAACTTGGCGGCGGCGGCGCGGATCGCCTCCAGCCGCTCCAGCTGCAGGGCCAGACGGGCGGCCAGTTCCTCGCCCGACGGCTCCTCGCCCGCCGGCGGCTCGGGCAGCATCAGGCGGGATTTCAGATAGGCCAGCCAGGCCGCCATGACGAGATAATCGGCCGCGAGTTCGAGGCGCAGGTGCCGCGCCTCGTTGACGAAGACGAGATACTGGTCGGCCAGCTTCAGGATCGAGATCTTCTTCAGATCGACTTTTTGCGCCTTGGCCAGGGCGAGCAGAAGATCGAGCGGCCCCTCGAAGCCCTCGACATCGACGGTCAGAATCTCCCCGTCCTCGCCGATGACAGGCGGGATCTGATCCTCGAAGGGCAGCGATGGACCGGGCTTGTCGCTCATGGGGCCAGTTTACGAAAGAGGCGAGCCCGCAAGCGAGAGCAAAAGCTGGATGACGCCGTTCATCACCGGACGCAGCACCTGGAACACCGGATTGAAGTCATGGCCAAACTGGCCCGCGATCATCGGAATGAGGAAGACAGCGCCAAAAACAATCAACATGCCATAGGGCTCCACCCGCGACAGCGGATAGGCCAATGCCCGGGGCAGCAGGCCGACGGCGACCCGGCCACCATCGAGGGGCGGCAGCGGGATCATGTTGAAGACGCCGAGAATGACATTGATCATGACCGCGTTGACGCAATTGGCGCCCAGCCAGGTCGCCGCCTGTTCCGGCAGATAGGGCACGGCGTGCAGAAGCAGCGCCGCGACCAGGGCCATCAGGACATTGGCCCCCGGCCCCGCGGCCGCGACCAGCACGGAATCCCGCCGGGGCCTCCGCAGGTTGCGGTAATTGACCGGCACCGGCTTGGCATACCCGAAAGCGAAACCCGCCGTCATCAACAGCAGCAGGGGCAGGATCACCGTGCCCAGGGGATCGATGTGGCGCAGCGGATTGAGCGACACCCGGCCGAGCAGTCGCGCCGTCGGGTCGCCCAGCCGGTCGGCGACGAAGCCATGGGCCGCCTCGTGCAGGGTGATGGCGAAGATGATCGGCAGCGCCCAGACCGAGACTTGTTGCAGAAACTGCGCGAGCGGCATCATGCCCCCGCCTCCGTCCCGGCCGCGACCAGCGTGTCGAGTTCGGCCCTGGCCGCCGCCCGGTCGAAGGGCAGGGCCGGCGCCCGGCGCGAGGCCGCCAGCTTCCAGCGCGCCAGCGCATCGCCGTCCAGCAGCGGGATCGCCGGCAAAAGCCCGTCCATCTCGTCCAGCTTGCCGCTGCAATGAAGCGCGAGATCGCAGCCGGCATCGAGGGCCGCCGCCGCCCGCTCGGCGAGGGAGCCGGCCAGGGCCTGCATGTTGAGATCGTCGGAGACGAGAACGCCGTCGAAGCCGAGGCGGCCGCGCACCAGATTGGAAATGCCATCCGCCGATTGGGTCAGCGGATGGTCGGCATCGATCGCCGTGTAGACGACATGGGCGGTCATGGCGACGGGCATGTCGGACAGGGCGGCGAAGGGCACGAAATCCGTCGCCTCCAGCAGCGCGAGGGGAGCATCGACCACGGGCAGGGCGACATGACTGTCCGCCATCGCCCGGCCATGGCCCGGCAGATGCTTGATCACCGGCAAGACGCCGCCGGCCAGCAAGCCTTCGCAAGCGGCACGGCCAAGGTCGGCGACGAGGGCGGGATCGTCGGAAAAGGCGCGGTCGCCGATCACGTCATGGGCGCCCGGCACCCAAATATCGATGCAAGGGTGGCAGTCGACATCGATGCCGAGGGCCCGGAGATCATCGGCGATCAGGCGGGCCTGCAGCCAGGCCGCGCGCTGGGCGGCGCCGCCGTCGAG
>NZ_JBAQRT010000006.1:0-6782 GCF_049306435.1 Zavarzinia sp. | reverse complement strand
GGGCAACCCGCCGCCGGCCAGCGAATCGACCGCATGGCCGGCCAGCCCGCCGAGCAGGGCCCCGATCGGTCCTCCGAGGGCAAAGCCCGCCGCGCTGCCGATGATCTTGCCCCAGATGCTCATGGCTGTCCTGCCCGACCCGTGATTGACTCGCGAAACGCCCCCATGGTGTGAAACCTTGGGCACGGAAGACAAGAGGGCATATGAGCACCTGGGATTTCTGGATCGATCGCGGCGGCACCTTCACCGATATCGTCGCCCGCCGGCCCGACGGCGCGATCGTAACCGCCAAGCTGCTGTCCGAGAATCCGGAGCACTACGAGGATGCGGCGGTCGAAGGCGTGCGCCGCCTGCGCGCCGCCCTGCCGGGCCCGGTCAATGCCGTGAAGATGGGCACCACCGTCGCCACCAACGCGCTTCTCGAGCGAAAGGGCGAGCGGGTGCTGCTGGCGATCACGCGCGGCTTCGCCGATGCCCTGCGCATCGCCTATCAGAATCGGCCGGATATCTTCGCCCTCGACATCCGCTTGCCCGAACTCCTCCACGAGCGGGTGGTGGAGATCGACGAACGCCTTTCCGCCCGGGGGGATATCCTGCATCCCCTCGACCTCGTAGGGGCGCGGGAGGGCTTGCAGGCGGCTTTCGATGCCGGCATCCGGTCCATCGCCATCGTGTTGCTGCACGGCTATCGCTTTCCCGCCCACGAGCAGGCGCTGGCGGCGCTGGCGCGGGAGATCGGCTTTGCCCAGGTCTCGACCGGGCACGGCGCCAGCCCCCTGATGAAGCTGATCGGGCGGGGTGACACGACGGTGGTCGACGCCTATCTCTCGCCCATCCTGCGGCGCTATGTCGACAAGGTGGCGGCGGCGCTGGGCGACAGCCGGCTGATGTTCATGCAATCCTCCGGCGGTCTGACCGACGCCCATCTGTTCCAGGGCAAGGATGCCATCCTGTCGGGACCGGCCGGCGGCGTCGTCGGCGCCGTCCGCACCGCCGCCGAGGTGGGGGAGGGGCGGATCATCGGCTTCGACATGGGCGGCACCTCGACCGACGTCTGCCACTACGCCGGCAGCTTCGAGCGTGCCTTCGAGACCGCGGTCGCGGGTGTCCGCATCCGGGCGCCCATGATGGCGATCCATACCGTCGCCGCCGGGGGTGGTTCCATCCTCGGCTTCGACGGATCGCGCCTGCGGGTCGGGCCGGAAAGCGCCGGGGCCAATCCGGGGCCTTGCGCCTATCGCCGGGGCGGGCCGCTGACGGTGACCGACGCCAATGTGCTCCTCGGCAAGCTGCTGCCCCACCGTTTCCCCGCCGTCTTCGGCCCGGGCGCGGATCAATCGCTCGACGCGGGCGCGGTGCGGGCGAAGTTCGAGGCGCTGGCGGCCGAGGTTTCGGCGGCGACCGGAAGCCCCGCGTCGGCCGAGGCGATGGCCGACGGTTTCGTCGCCATCGCGGTCGAGAACATGGCCAATGCGATCAAGAAGATCTCGGTCCAGCGCGGTCACGACGTGACGACCTACACGCTGCAATGTTTCGGCGGCGCCGGGGGGCAGCACGCCTGTCTCGTCGCCGAGGCACTGGGCATGGGCCGGGTGATGTTGCACCCCCTCGCGGGGCTTTTGTCCGCCTATGGCATGGGCCTCGCCGATATCGCGGCGACGCGGGAAGAGGCAGTGGAGGCGGTGCTGGACGAGGCGGGTCTTGCCGCCGCCGAGACCCGCCTCGATGCCCTCGGCAAGGATGCGATCGACGAGGTCGCGGGCCAGGGCATCGACCCTTCCGCCATCGCCCTGCACAGGCGTATTCACCTGCGTTACGAAGGAACCGATACCGCCCTGATCGTGCCCCATGGCACGCTGAACGACATCAGGGCGGCGTTCGAGGCGGCGCATCGCGCCCGCTTCGGCTTCATTTCGGGTAACCGGCGCCTGATCGTCGAGGCGATCTCGGTCGAGGCGGCGGGGGGCGGCAGCGCGATCGCCGAACCCGTCCTCGCTTCCCGGCCGGACGGTCAGGCCATCGAGGTCGTGGAGACCGCCCGTATCTTCACCCGGGACGCGTTCCACGCGGCGGCGGTGGTCGAGCGTTCCAGCCTGCTGGCCGGCGATATCGTCGCGGGGCCGGCGGTCCTGATCGAGGATCATTCGACCGTCGTGGTCGAGCCGGGCTGGCGGGCGCGGATGCATGGCAACGGCACCCTGTTCCTCGACCGGACGGGCGAAACGGCCCGGCGCGATGTCGGCACCGGCCGCGATCCCGTGATGCTGGAGGTGTTCAACAACCTCTTCATGTCGATCGCGGAACAGATGGGCCTCACCCTCGAGAAGACCGCGCATTCGGTGAACATCAAGGAAAGGCTCGATTTTTCCTGCGCGGTATTCGACGGCAAGGGCGGCCTCGTCGCCAATGCCCCGCATATGCCGGTTCATCTCGGCAGCATGTCGGAATCGGTCGAGACGGTGATCCGCGGCCATCGCGCCAGCATGAAGCCGGGCGATGCCTTCATGTTGAACGCGCCCTACAACGGCGGCACCCATCTGCCCGATGTGACCGTGATCGTTCCGGTGTTCGACCGGGCGGGCCGCGATGTGATCTTCTATGTCGCGGCGCGCGGCCATCAGGCCGATATCGGCGGCGTCACGCCCGGCTCCATGCCGCCCCATTCGACCAGCGTGGTCGAGGAAGGCGTGCTGATCGACAATCTGCCCCTCGTCGCCGAGGGCCGCTTCCTCGAGGACGAGGTGGTGGCGCTGCTCTCGTCCGGGCCGTACCCCGCGCGCAATCCGGCGCAGAATGTCGCCGACCTGAAGGCGCAGATCGCCGCCTGCGAGAAGGGCGCCCAGGAATTGCTGGCCATGGTCGAGGTCTATGGTCTCGATACCGTCCATGCCTATATGCGCCACGTTCAGGACAATGCGGCGGAGGCGGTGCGCCGGGTGATCGACCGCCTGTCGGACGGCGCCTTCACCTGCCGGCTCGACAATGGCGCGGTGATCCGCGTCGCGGTCACGGTCGACCGGGCGGCGCGGCGGGCGCGGGTCGATTTCACCGGCACCTCGGCGCAAGTGCCCAGCAATTTCAACGCCCCCTTCGCCGTCGTGAAGGCCGCCGTCCTCTATGTCTTCCGTACCCTGGTCGACGACGATATTCCGCTGAACCAGGGCTGTCTCGAGCCCCTCGACATCATCGCCGAGGAAGGCTCGATGCTGCGGCCGAATTACCCCGCCGCCGTCGTCGCCGGCAATGTCGAGACCAGCCAGGCCCTGTGCGACGCGCTGTATGGCGCCCTCGGCGTCATGGCGGCGGCGCAGGGCACGATGAATAATTTCACCTTCGGCAACGACCGCTACCAATATTACGAGACGATCTGCGGCGGTGCCGGGGCTGGCCCCGATTTCGACGGTTGCGATGCCGTCCACACCCATATGACCAATTCCCGCCTGACCGATCCCGAGGTGCTGGAATGGCGCTTTCCGGTCCGGGTCGAGGCTTTCGGCATAAGGCGCGGCTCCGGCGGGGCGGGGCGGCATCGGGGCGGCGATGGCGTCATCCGCCGGATCCGCTTCACCGAGGCGATGACCGCGGCCATCCTGTCCAACCGGCGGACCATTCCGCCCTTCGGATTGGACGGCGGCGGCGAGGGCGCGCCGGGGATCAACCGCTGCCTGCGGGCCGATGGCGGCATCGAGATCCTGGGCACCTGCGCCGAGGTCGAGGTGGCGGCCGGCGATGCGATCGAGATTGAAACACCGGGCGGCGGCGGCTTCGGCCGGCCGCCGTCCTGAAGCGAAAGGGTAGGGCGATGCCGAAAACCATGCTGATCACCGGGGCCAGCCGTGGCCTCGGCCGGGGTCTGGCCGAGATTTACGCCAGGGCGGGCTGGCGCGTTCACGCGGTGGCGCGAAAGGCGGGCGATCTCGAAGCCGTGCCCGGCATCACCGCGCATGAACTGGAAATCACCGACCGCAAGGCGATCGCCACCCTGCGCACCCGCTTCGCCGAGGAACGGCTGGATCTCGTGATCAACAATGCCGGGATCTGGGGGCCATCGGCGCAGGACCTCGGCCCGATGGAGGCCGAGGCCTGGCTCGAAGCCTTCCGGGTGAATGCCATGTGCCCCTATTACGTCGCCGAGGCGCTGCTCGATCCGCTCGCCCGGGGGCGGGGCCGCGTCGTCACCATCACCAGCGGCATGGCCTCGATCACCAACAACAATTCCGGGGGCGATTACATCTATCGCTCGTCCAAGGCGGCGGCGAGCATGGTCATGCGCTCGCTCTCCCGCGATGTCGTCGCGCGCGGGCTTTGCGTCGTCACGCTGGACCCCGGCTGGGTGCGGACCGACATGGGCGGGGCCGAGGCGCCGCTGTCGATCGAAGAATCTGTCTCCGCCATGCACCGCACCATCGAAGGCCTGACTTCAAGGGACAACGGCAAGTATCTGAATCTCTATGGAAATGAAGTGCCGTGGTGAGGTCCGGGCGGCATTGCGGCGCAGCGACGATTTCGGGTTTTCAGTAAGGGATTTCTAAGTAACGATAAAGCCACCTCACCGACGAGAAAGGAAAAAGGTCAATGACCGCAAACCATCTCCTCACCGGTGTCGTCTTCACCTTTCTGATGGCGCTGGTCGTCGGACTTGTCTGAGCATCGCTGCGGACTACAGTCACACAGGCGCGAATGGTGAAAAACGGGGCGGCCCCAACGGGCGCCCCGTTTCCACGTCAGCATGACGTCAGGGCTTGTCCCTGGGGGGGAAATAACTGTCCATATGGGCCTGGATCAGGCGGCCGAACCACAGGCGGAAATCCTTGCGCGCCGTGGGATCGTCGGGCCGCCGCGCCGCGCCGCGCAGGGCATGGCCCATGATGCCGTCGCCATAGGCGACCGTCGCGACCAGCAACACGATATTGGCCGTATCCTCCTCCACCGGCGGGGCGATGCCGGCGGCGGCATGATGATCGATCCTGATGGTGTGGATGACCCGGATCAATTCCGCGATCATCTGCTGGGAAAAACCCTGATTGCCGCCGTCATGCTCCAGCGTCAGCCAGGCGGCGAGGCGGGCATAGCCCCGCTCCGACAGGACCTCGAACACTTTCTGCATGACCTGGGTCGCGTCCGGCGTCTTGCCGGCCGGCGTGGTCAGGGCGGCCAGGACATCGGCGCGCAATTGCTCGGTCGCGCGGATCGACAGCGCCTTCACGAGGCCGTCGCGGCTTTCGAAATGATGCAGGATGGCGGAATGGGACAGGCCGACATCGCGGCCAATGTCCTGCAGGCGAAGCCCCTCGGGGCCGAGGTTGGTCAGCCGCGCTTCCGCCGCGTCGAGGATCTGGCGCCGGGCTTCTTCCGACGTGCGCCGGATCCGCTTGCTCCCGATGACTGCCGCCATGCCCTGTCCCCCCGCCGAGGTCTCGAATCGCCCCGCGAATTGACAATTATGTCAACCAATTATAGGCTTCCGCCATACGAAAAATAAGACCGGGGTTACCACCATGGCGGCATTCAACGAGGAAAAGCCCAGGCTTGGCCGGCTGTCGGGCCATCGCCGCTATCGCCCGATCGAGGCTTGGCGGGCGCTGCGCACCCTCCTGCGCGACAAGGAGGACACGGCCCAGGTCTTCCGCATCATCGACGCGCTGGGAGGGCCGGCCTTTGAATCGCTCTACCGCCGTTTCCGCCGCCTGCCCGGCGCCCTCGCCATTCTGGAGCGGCAGCGCAGCCTGTGCGATGTCCTCTCCGACCGCGCCTATCTCGCCAGTCTGGCCGAGGGTAGCCTCGGCCGTGACTATCTCGCCTTCGTCGAGCGCGAGCAACTGACGGCCGATGGTCTCGTCGCCGCCAGCGATGAAGGCTATGGCGAGCGCGAGGAAATCGATCCCCTGATGCGCCGCTTCGGCGAGCGACTGCGCGATTCCCACGATCTCTATCATGTCGTCGGCCAGTTCGGCCGCGACGGCATGGGCGAGGTCGGCGTGCTGTCCTTCACCCATGGTGTTTCGGGCAATCCCGGCATCCTGCTGGTGATCCTCGGCGGCATCGGCAAGTTCCGCAAGGAATTGCCCGGTCAGCCCATCGCGCGCATGGCCTGGCAGGCGTGGAAGATCGGCCGCGCCGCGACCTTCCTGCCCGGTGCCGATTGGGAAGCCCTGCTGCCGCTGCCAACCAGCGAGGTACGCCGCCAGTTGAACGTCGGCACGCCGTCGCTCTATCACGCTTCCGGCCTGATGAATTCCGAGGCGCCCGCGAGGGCGATGCCCGCCGCGGCCTGAGGGCGGGGCGGCTTCGGGCAAAAAAAGCGGCCCGGCGCGGAGTGTCGCCGGACCGCCCATACCCGGGGTCCTTCCCTTTGGTCCCTGCCGATTGCCGACACCCTCCCCAGCGTGCCTACAATCGAATACCGGGGGTTGTTTTTATTTCCCCTCGGTTGTCCCGGTGGCCTTTTGTTTTTGTCGGGCCACCGAAATTCTCCCCCGCCAGCCTGTTTGCGATGTTTTCACCGCGATTCGCGGCTGGCGCTTTTCTTTTTCTTGCTGGCAGGCATCATGACCTCATGTCGGTATTGAATGCAACACCAGAAGTTACCGCAACTGCGTCACGCAGGCGCAGCATGGATCGCCCTGCGTTGTTCGCATCTGCATTGCTGCATGTCCTGATCCTGCTCGCTTTCCTGCTGAAACTGCCGGACGCGGCGGAAGACGGCGCGGGCGGCATGGCGATCGACATCGTCTATGACGTGCCGGGCGATGCCACCAGGGGCGATGGCGACGATGCCGCCG
>NZ_JBAQRT010000005.1:0-20132 GCF_049306435.1 Zavarzinia sp. | reverse complement strand
GCCTTCGAGCTCGGCGCGACCGTCGAGGCCGATCAGGTCGCCGGCTGGCTGCATGATGTGGACGAGCCCCTGCGTCCGCCGCTGGAACTTCGCTTCCAGGCGGCGGGCATCGTCGTCAACCGCTACCGCCCGGCGCTTGTGCCGGCGGGGGCGGTACTGGCCACCGTCGCCGCGCCCGTCAGCCTGTAGGGCGTCGCCCCGGCGAAGGCCGGGGCCGCGTGCACGCAGGGGCGCCGGCATCGCCGGGCCTCAGGCGAGCGCGGCGTCGAGCGCGGTCAGGAATAGCTCGTTCTCCGAGCGGGTGCCGATCGAGACGCGGACGAAGCTGGTGTAACCGGCTTCGAGCCAGGGCTTGATCAGCACGCCCTTCTCGCGCAGCGCCGCCGTGACCGCCTTGCTGTCCTTTTTCACGTCGAAGAACAGGGAGTTGCCCTCACTCGGCGCGACCTTCAGCCCGCGTTTCATCAGGGCGGCGCGGAGTTCCCCGCGCAACCCCCTGATGGCGCCGGTCACCATGCCGAGGTGCTGGGTGTCGGCGAAAGCCGCCTCCGCCGCCGCCAGCGCCGCCGCGTTGACCGCGAAGGGCGAGCGCACCTTGTAGAGATTGCGGATGAAATCCGCGTCCCGCGCGATGGCATAGCCAAGACGAAGGCCGGCGAGGCCGTAAGCCTTGGAAAAGGTGCGCAGCACGACCCACGGACCTTCGTGCCGGGCCAGCCGGGCGAGGACATCGACACGCGCCTCGGGCGAGATGAACTCGACATAGGCTTCATCGAAAATGACCAGGGTTTCCGGCCCGCAGGCGGCAAGCACCCGGTCGACATCCTCGGCCGTCATGACGACGCCGACGGGATTGGACGGGCTGGCCAGGATCAGGACCCGGGGGCGATCCGCCAACGCCCGCTCGATGGCGGCGACGGGGAAACGCCAGCCCTCCTCGAAGGGCAGCAGCAGGGCGCGGGCGCCCAGCACCTCGGCCCAGATCTGGTGCAGGCCGAAGCTGGGCACGGTGGTCACCGCGACCTCGCCCGGGCGCATGCACATGCGATAGATGATGCCGATCAGGTCTTCCGAGCCGTCGCCGAAGGCGAGACGGTCGGGCTCCACGCCCAGCGCCCCGGATATCAGGGCGCGCAGGGCGGTTTCATTCCGGTCTGGATAGCGGTACAGGGTGCTGGCCGCCGCCTTCACCGCCTCGATCGCCTTCGGCGACGGGCCGAAGGGATTCTCGTTGCTGTCCAGCTTCACGATCCGGGCGAGGCCGAGCTGGCGGCGCAGATTTTCGGGGTGCAGGCCGGCATTATAGGCCGGCAGCGATGCGACCTCGTCGCGGATCAAGGGCTTGACTGAATCCATGGCAGGCGGTCCTTCAGGCTACGCAATTCGTGACCATTGTACGGACAATAAACCGGCTGTCGATGGCATCTTGTGGCCAATGTAGCGGCCATGTTCGGGCAAGGCGCATATTTATGTATTTACAATTCGAAATGTCTGATCGAAGATTTTGCCCAGGCAGCAGGATTGAACCTGCCGGGCGGCGGGTGCGAAGATCGCCCCGGGCCGCCGTTCCGGCGGTCGCAGGTTTCGTGGGGTTCGAACGGTCACGATGACGAACGACAGGCAATTGGCGATCGCGGCGCTTGCGGCGCGGTTCGGGGATCGGCTCAGCACCGCTTCGGCGATCCGGGATCAGCATGGCCATGGCGAATCATGGCATCCGACCGCGCTGCCCGATGCCGTCTTCTTCGCGGAGAACGAGGCCGAAGTGTCGGAGGCGGTTCGTATCTGCGCCGACCATCGCCTGCCCATCGTGCCCTTCGGCGCCGGCACCTCGGTCGAGGGGCAGGTCCAGGCCATGCAGGGCGGCCTCTCCATCGATCTCTCGGCCATGAAGCGGATCATCGCCGTTCGCCCGGACGACATGGATTGCACGGTCGAGCCCGGGGTGACGCGGGTCGAGCTGAACGAGCATATCCGCGACCAGGGCCTGTTCTTCCCGGTCGATCCCGCGGGGGAAGCGACCTTCGGCGGCATGGCCGCCACCCGGGCCTCCGGCACCAACGCCGTTCGTTATGGCACGATGAAGGACATGGTGCTGTCGCTGCGCGCCGTGCTGCCCGATGGTACCATCCTGCGCAGCGGCCAGCGGGCCAAGAAATCCTCGGCCGGCTATGACCTCACCCGTCTCTTCATCGGCTCGGAAGGCACGCTCGGCATCATCACCGAGCTGAACCTGAAGCTGGCCGGCATTCCCGAACAGGTCTCGGCCGCGACCTGTTCCTTCCCCGACATGGAAAGCGCCGTGCGCACCGTGGTAGAGGTGCTTCAGTGCGGCATCAACATGTCCCGCATCGAAGTCGCCGATGAAGTGCAGCTGAAGGCGATCAACCTCTACTGCAAGACGAATTTCCCCGAACAGCCGATGCTGTTCCTCGAATTCGCCGGCAACGCCAAGGGTGTCGCGGCCGAGATCGAGATCGTGCGCGACCTCGCGCAGGGCAATGGCGGCAGCGATTTCCGCTGGGCCGCCAACGAGGAGGAGCGCCGCGCCCTCTGGCACGCGCGCTACATGGCCGTCGCCTCGTCGAAACTGTTGAAGCCCGGCGCGCGCGGCATGTCGACCGATGTCTGCGTGCCGATTTCCCGCCTCGTCGAATGTATCGCCGAAACCAAGGCCGACCTCGCGCGATGTTCGCTGCCGGCGCCGCTGGTCGGGCATGTCGGCGACGGCAATTTCCATCTCTACATCCTGTTCGATCCCGACGATCCGACGGAGACGGCCGAGGCGATGCGAATTTCCGAGGATCTGGCCGCCCGCGCCATCGCCATGGAAGGCACCTGCACGGGCGAGCACGGCGTCGGCCTCGGAAAGCGGAAATTCATGGTCGAGGAGCTGGGCGATCCCGCCGTCGCCGCGATGCGTGCGATCAAGGCGGCGATCGATCCGCATAATCTGATGAACCCCGGGAAAATGCTGCCGTGAGCGAGCGGATCGAAGGCGCGGCGCGGGCCGGCGTCCACCCCGTCGTCGCCATGGTGGCGCGGCGCCTCGCCATCGGCTTCGTGACCCTGTTCATGGTCTCGCTGATCATCTTTTTCGGGGTCGAGTTGTTGCCGGGCGATTTCGCCGCCGCCGTCCTCGGCAAATCCGGCACGCCGGAAACCGTGGCCGCGCTGCGCGGCCGCCTCGGTCTCGACCTGCCGGCCCATATCCGTTACCTGCACTGGCTGGGCGGGATGCTGCAGGGCGACCTCGGCACCTCGCTGTCGGGCGACATCCGCATCGCCGACGTGCTGGGCGGGCGCCTGTTCAACACCTTCTTCCTCGCCGCCTATGCCGCCGTGATCGCGGTGCCGCTGGCGGTCAGCCTCGGCATTGTCGCCGCGCTCTATCGCAACAGCGTGCTCGACCGGGCGATCAACATCTCGACCCTGGGCGCGATTTCCTTCCCGGAATTCTTCGTCGCCTATGTCCTGGTGCTCGTCTTCGCGATCCAACTGGGCTGGTTTCCCAGTTTCTCGCAGGTCTCGCTGGATACGCCGCTGGGCGAGCGGCTCTATGTCTGCCTGCTGCCGGCGGTGACCCTGACCATGGTGACGACGGCGCATATGATGCGGATGACGCGGGCGGCGATCATCAACGTGCTCTCGACGCCCTATATCGAGATGGCGCGCCTGAAGGGCATCGCGCCCTGGCGCGTCATCGTCCAGCACGCGCTGCCCAATGCGCTGGCGCCGATCATCAATGTGATCGCGGTGAATATCGCCTATCTCATCGTCGGCGTCGTTCTCGTCGAGGTGGTTTTCGTCTATCCGGGCCTTGGCCAGCTGCTGGTCGATTCCGTCTCCAAGCGGGACCTGCCGGTCGTCCAGGTGGCGAGCATGATCTTCGCCGCGACCTATATTCTCCTGAACCTGCTCGCGGATGTGCTGTCGATCGTCAGCAACCCGCGCCTTCTCCATCCGCGCTGAGGGGGACGCATCATGACACGCGCCCTTCGCCGCATCGCCCAGATCCCGCCCACCGCCCTTATCGGCATGGCGGTGGTCTTCACCTATGCCTTCGTCGCCCTGTTCGCCCATTGGATCGCGCCCTTTGGCGAGTCCCAGGTGGTCAGCAGCCAGTATGATCCCTGGGGCGGGGCCTTCCTTCTCGGCACTGACAATATCGGCCGCGACATGTTCAGCCGGCTGATCTATGGCGCGCGCAACACGATCGGTATCGCCCTGCTGATCACCGCCCTGTCCTTCACCGTCGGCGGCCTCCTCGGCATGTTCGCCGCCGTGCGGGGCGGCTGGGTCGATACCGCGCTGTCGTGGCTCGTCGATATCCTGATGGCGATCCCGCAGCTCATTTATGCCCTGCTGCTGCTGACCATCTTCGGCACCTCGGTGCCGGTGCTGGTCGCCGTCGTCGCCCTCCTCGATTCGACGCGGGTGTTCCGGCTGGCGCGCTCGGTCGCGATGAATGTCGTCGTGCTCGATTTCGTCGAGGCAGCCCGGCTCCGGGGCGAGGGCCTGTGGTGGATCGTCCGGCGCGAGGTGCTGCCCAATGTGCTGCCGCCCCTGATCGCCGAATTCGGCGTCCGCTTCTGCTTCGTCTTCCTGTTCATTTCGGCCCTGTCCTTCCTCGGCATCGGCATCCAGCCGCCGCTGGCCGACTGGGGCTCCATGGTCAGGGACAATGCGACGCTGATCACCTTCGGCGACATCACGCCGGTGCTGCCCGGCCTTGCCATCGCCATCCTGACCGTGGCGGTCAATTTCATCGTCGACTGGGTACTGGCAAAGGCGAGCGGGGCACGGGCATGATGGACGACAGCAGGGCCCGGGGCGGTCTCCTCCTCGAAATCCGCGGGCTGAAGATCGAGGCGCGCACCAGCGAGGGGGCCTGGAATGAAATCGTCCATGGCGTCGATCTCGATCTGCACCGGGGCGAGATTCTCGGCCTGATCGGCGAATCCGGCGCGGGCAAATCCACCATCGGCCTCGCCGCCATGGGCTTCGCCCGCGAGGGCTGCCGGATCGCCGGCGGCAGCATCCGCTTCGATGGCACCGATCTCGCGACCGCGTCCGAGGCGGTGAAGCGGCACCTGCGCGGCGCCCGCATCGCCTATGTCGCGCAAAGCGCCGCCGCCGCCTTCAACCCGGCTCACCGCCTGATCGATCAATATGCCGAAGGCCCTATCCGCCATGGCGTGAAGTCGAAGGCGGAGGCTTACGCCGATGCCAAGGCGCTCTACGCAAGGATGCAGCTGCCGACGCCGAACGAGATCGGCTTTCGCTATCCGCATCAGGTCTCGGGCGGGCAGTTGCAGCGCGCGATGACCGCCATGGCCATGGCCTGCCGGCCCGACCTGATCATCTTCGACGAGCCGACGACCGCGCTCGACGTCACCACCCAGATCGAGGTTCTCGCCTCGATCAAGGATATCGTCCGCCAGTTCCAGACGGCGGCGATCTATATCACCCACGACCTCGCCGTGGTCGCCCAGATGGCCGACCGCATCAAGGTCCTGCAATATGGCCGCGAGGTCGAGGAAGCCCCGGCGGCGACCATGATGGCCTCCCCGCGCGAGGAATATACTCGGTCGCTCTGGGCCGTGCGGCACATGGAAAAGCCGCTGGCGCCGCCGCCGGCTCTCGATCCCGTGCTGTCGGTGCGGCATGTCACCGCCGCCTATGGCCAGGGCGTGACCGTGCTCGACGATGTCAGCGTCGACCTGCACCGGGGCCGCACCGTCGCCGTGGTCGGCGAATCCGGGTCCGGCAAATCGACCCTGGCCCGGGTCATCGCCGGCCTGTTGCCGCCTGGGCAAGGCCATGTGCTGATCGACGGCGGGCCGCTGTCGCCCACCCTCGCCGGACGCACGCGCGAGGATCGCCAGCGCATCCAGATGATTTATCAGATGGCGGACACGGCGCTTAATCCCCGCCAGAAGATCCGCGACATCATCGGCCGACCGATGCAGTTCTATCTCGGACTCGACCGCGCCGCCGTCACCGCGAAGGTCGGCGAGATGCTGGAGATGATCGAACTGCCCAAGGCCTTCGCCGATCGCTATCCGGGCGAATTGTCCGGCGGCCAGAAGCAGCGTATTGGCATCGCGAGGGCGCTGGCGGCGGAGCCGGAGGTCGTGATCTGCGACGAGGTGACCTCCGCCCTCGACCAGCTGGTCGCCGAAGGTATCCTCAAGCTCCTGATGCGCCTGCAGGCCGAGATGAAGCTGTCCTATCTCTTCATCACCCACGAGCTGGCGACGGTGAAGGCAATCGCCGACGATGTCGTCGTCATGCGCCACGGCAAGGTGGTCGACAGCGGGACCAAGGCCGATGTCCTGTTCCCGCCGCGCAAGGACTACACCAGGACCCTGCTGAATTCCGTGCCCGAGATGGACACCCGCTGGCTCGACAGGCTGCTGGCGGCGCGCTGACCAACCTCATTCCGCGCTCTCCGCCTGAAGGGCGGAGAGGCAGCCCTTGCCGTCCCTTCCGGGCGTCGAATATCCATTTTTGAGAATCATTCGCAAAAAAAATGAATTGCATTCATTTTGTATTGCTTCACAGTTTTTGACGCCGCATCGTCCGATTGGACGACGGCACTGCTTCGACAGGGGTTCGCAGGACAAAACACGAGCGGGCAAAACCCGCGGCATCAGGGGCAAGGGAACCTATAGAGTTCCCGCAGGGAGGGATCCAATGAAGAACCGTGCCATAATGGCGGCGGCACTGACCGGTATTGCCTTGAGCCAGGCCGGCGGTGCGAAAGCCGAGGTGTTCAACGTGGGAGACGTGGACATCTCGATCTCGGCGGTGCTCAGCGCGGGCGTGCTGGTCCGGACCGACGAGCCGGACAAGGAATTCATCGCGGCGGGCAATCTGCCGGGTGGCACCGCGTCCTCCAGCGCCTTCGACGATGCGTCACTCAATTTCGGTGATGGCGACGTGGTCTCGAGCCCCTTCAAGGCCCTGACCGAGATCAAGTTTCGCTACGGCGATTTCGGCGCCAATTTCAGCGGCAAGGCCTGGTACGACCACGAGCTCGCCCAGGGAGACCGGGCGCACGGCAATATCGTGAACCACAACCAGCCAGGGGTTTCGCTGGACGACAGCGGCTTCGAAACCCTGGCCAAGGTCAAGGGCATCGCCCTGCTCGATGCCTATGTCTACGGCACCTTCGATATCGGCCAACACCCGCTCGATCTTCGTGTCGGCCGCCAGGTCGTCAGCTGGGGCGAGGCCACCTTCATCGGCGGCGGCATCAATTCGATCAACCCGATCGACGTCTCCGCCTTTCGCCGTCCGGGCGCCGAAATCAAGGAAGGCCTGATGCCGGTCGGCATGGCTTATGGCAATTTCGGGATCACGCAGGATCTCAGCCTCGAGGCATTCTACCAGCTCGAATGGCGGCCCACGGTCGTTGACGGCTGCGGCACCTTTTTCTCGACCATCGATGGTGTCGCCAAGGGTTGCAACGGCCTGACCATCAGCGCCGCCCAGGCGGATGCCACGACCAGTATGATCCTGGGGCGGGGCGACGACATCGAACCTGACGATGGCGGTCAGTACGGCGCCTCGCTCCGCTACTACAGCCGCGATCTCGATGTCGAGTTCGGCGCCTATTACATGAACTATCACAGCCGCACGCCCTATATCAGCGTGGTCAAGCATACGGCGACGAATGGCGGGCCCTACATCCCCGGCGCCAGCGGCAATTTCGGCTATCGGATCGACTACCCGGAGGATATCCAGCTCTTCGGCCTCAGCTTCGCGACGGCCATCGATGGCGTGTCGGTCTATGGCGAGGTCAGCCACCGGCCCGAGGCCCCGGTCTCGCTCAACGCCAATGATTTGCTGGTCGCCTTCCTGACGGGAGGGGCGTCGCCGTCTTCGCCGCTGTCGCCCGATGCCCTCGCCCTGCCTTTCGGCGCGCTCTTCAAAGGTTACGACGAGGCCCAGCAAACCCGGGTGCAGGCCAGTTTCCTCAAGGTCCTGCCGCCGATGCTCGGCGCTGGCGGTGTTTCGCTGGTCGGCGAGGTCGGCGCGGAATTTCTCAGCGGTCTGAATGACGGCCGTCGTTACGGCCGGCCGACGGTTTTCGGCTCGGCGACCTACAACGGCATCTGCTCGGCGGCGGTGCCGAAGAAATGCGCCGACGAAGGGTTCGTCACCGATTTCTCCTGGGGCTATCGGGCGCGGGCGGTCTTCGACTATCCCAATCTCCTCCTGGGGGTGAACGCGAAGCCGTTCGTCGGGTGGTCGCATGATGTCAACGGTTACGCCAGTGACGGGACCTTCGCCGAAGGCCGGATCGCGGCGGCTGTCGGGGTCGACTTCGATTATCAGTCCTACAGCCTCGGCACGTCGTGGACGACCTTCTTCGGTGGCGATTACCACTACGGCAAGGACCGCGATTTCTTCGCTCTCAGCGCCAGTGTGCGCTTCTGATGTCGGCAAGAACGGGAGACAAAGCAGTGGCAAACAAGGCCCTTCGTTTCGTGGTCGCGGCCGCCTGCCTGTTGGCGGCGGCGCCGGCCCTGGCCCGCATCAGCGATCAGGAAGCCGCCCGGCTGGGCGCCGACCTCACACCCGTCGGCGCCATCAAGGCGGGAAACGCCGATGGCTCCATCCCGGCCTGGGACGGCGGGATCACGGCCATGTTGCCGGGCACGATCCCCGGCATCTCCGAGCCGAACCCCTATCCGGGAGACAAGCCGCTGTTCCGCATCAACGCGGCCAATCTCGCGCAATACCGCGACAGGCTGACGCCGGGCGCCGTCGCCATGCTGGAGCGGTATCCCGAAACCTATTACATGAATATCTACCCGACACGGCGCAGCGCCGCCCTGCCGGCCGAGGTCTATGCCCGGATCAAGGCGCAGGCGACCAGGGCGGAACTGGTCGATGATGGCAACGGCATCGACAATCTGGGCCTGTCCACCGTCCCGTTTCCCATGCCGCGCACGGGTCAGGAAGCGATCTGGAACCATCTGGTCCGTTATCGCGGCAACACGCTGAACCGGATCATGACCCAGAGCGTGGTACAGGGCGACGGCTCGTTCCTGCCGGTGGTGATCAACGATCTCTTCGCCTTCAAGTCATCGTTGCCGGACACGGCCGAGAACGCCAACAACCTGTTCTTCGCCATCCAGAACGTGCTGGCCCCGCAGAGGCTCGCCGGGACGGTGTTGCTGGTGGTCGACAAGATCAATGTCGTCAAGGAACCGCGCCAGTCCTGGGTCTACAACTCGGGGCAGCGCCGGGTGTTGCGCGCGCCGGAAGTCGCCTACGACAATCCCGGCACGGCGGCGGACGGTGCCCGCACGACCGACAATTACGACATGTTCAATGGCGCGATCGATCGCTATGACTGGAAACTGGTCGGCAGGAAGGAATTCTACGTTCCCTACAATGCCAACCTGCTCGACTCGCGTGGAAATACCTACAAGGACATCCTGAAGCCGGCGCACATGAACCCCGACTTGCTGCGCTTCGAGTTGCACCGGGTGTGGGTGGTCGAGGCCACGCTGAAGCCGGATCTGCGCCATGTCTATGCTCGCCGCGTGTTTTACCTCGACGAGGACAGCTGGTCGGCCTTGGCCGTCGATCACTACGACGGGCGCGGCGCCCTGTGGCGTGTCGCCGAAGGTCACCTGATGCAGTTCTCGCAGGACACGGTGCCGTTCTACACGACCGAAGTCCTCTATGATCTGCATGACGACCGGTATCTGACCCTTGGCCTCAACAACGAGGAAAAGTCGGACATCGATTTCACATGGCAACCCGAAGAGGGTTACTTCACCCCCAGCAACCTGCGTCGAATAGCGAAGTGACATGCCGGGGCCGGGCGGAGGAACTCTCCCGAGCCCGGCCCTTCGGGGCGGAGAACTATGGGACGAGCCGGGTCACGCCGCCAGATCCGGGAAATCCGGTCCGTCCAGCGCGTCGCCGGTCTTCAGGCTCAGATGCTTGAACGGGGGCGAGCCCCTGCCGCCGCGATCGATGAAATGGGCGCCGTCGCCAACCCAGCGCGCGGAAAAGACCCGGCGGCGGTTCTGTTTCGAGAGGTTGGCGGCGGCGCCATGCACCGTCGCGAAGTGGAAGCAGACGGCATCGCCCGGCTCGACCGCCCAGCCGCGGATATCATAATCGGTCCGGTGGCCGTCGATGTCGGGCATGGGCACGGCGGGATCACCGGTATAAAGCTCGGTGCCGTCGAAGCGCATCGGCTTGTAGCTGCGGCCCCAGCGGTGCGATCCCGCCACCATTTCCAGCGCGATTTCGCGCGGCACCGGATCGAGCGGGATCCACATGGACACGCTCTTCTCGCCGCTGACGCAGTAATAGGGCAGGTCCTGATGCCAGGGCGTGACGATCGAATTGCCGGGCTCCTTCACCAGGATATGATCGTGGAAGAAGCGCGCGGTCTTCGACTGCATCAGGGCGGCGGCGATCGCGCCGGCCCCCGAGTCTTCGACGAAGCGGCGGTATTGGGGGATACGCTGCCAGTTGCACAGGTCCTGGAAGAACGGCGCGCTGCCGTCCGCCGGCTGATACGACCGCTCGAGGGGGCTCGGCGCCGCCATCAGCGCCTTCGTGCCCTCCCGCAAGGGCTCGACCCAATCCTTGAACACGCCGCGCAGCACGATGGCGCCATCGCGGTCGAAAGTCTCGATCTGCTCGGCGTCTGGCAGGGGCAGGGGGAAATGTGCCACGATAGAGGCTCCTCGGGGTCGGTGGTGTTTTCTTGCGTCCGATCCCAACATGTATATACATGTCATGTCAAGTGAGCGTGACAAGGTTTCGAGGCGATGGACGATCCCCTGCCGCAGTATCAGCGCCTCAAGGCCTATGTCAGTGACGAGATCGCGGCCGGCCGCCTGCGTCCGGGCGACCGCATCCCGTCGGAGCTCGACCTGATCAAGCGTTTCGGCGTCTCGCGCATGACCGCCAACCGGGCCCTGCGCGAGCTGGAACAGGCAGGGGCGGTCACGCGGGTGCAGGGCGTCGGCTCCTTCGTCGCGGCGCGCAAGACCGAACAGGCGATGTTCGAGATCAACAATATCGCCGAGGCGGTCCGGGCCGGCGGCCAGGCCTATGGCTGCCGCGTGATCCATCTCGCCGCCGAGGCGGAACCGGACATGCTCGCCTTCATGGGGCTTGGCGCCGGCACGCGCTATGGCCGCGCCGTGCTGCTGCATCTCGCCGATGGCGTGCCGGTGCAGCACGAGGACCGCTGCGCCAATCTCGCCTTCGCGCCCCAATTTCTCGATCAGGATTTCACCTGTGTTACCCCTTACGACCACCTGATGGCGCTCGGCCCCCTGCAGGCGGCGGAACAGGTGTTCGAGGCGGCACTGCCGGGGCCGGAGCTGGCGCGGCTGCTGCAGGTGCCGGCACGCCTGCCCTGCATCGTGCTGCGGCGGCGCACCTGGTCCATGAACATGGTGGCCTCGGCCGCCCGCATCACCGCGCCCAGCAACCGCTATCGCTTCTCGGGCGTGACCGGCGCCGTGCCGCCGTTCGGCCTGGGCCTGCCGCGGCTGTAGCCAAAAAAAACGCCGCCCGGGAGGGGCGGCGAAGTTGGGGAGCTCTAGTACAGTTGCCCCGAGGGCAGGCGGGCCTATTCGGCGGCCTGCTGGGCGGCTTTGTTGGCGGCCTCGTCGGCCACCCACATCTCGTTGGACCTTGTCAGGTCCATTTCGACCTCGAACTTGTCGGTCATGTCGGGCGCGATGTCGGCGACATCGACATAGAACTGCTCGTACCAGCGGCGCAGCTGATAGACGGGGCCATCGGCCTCGCACAGCAGCGGGTTGTCGATGCGGCGCTTGCTCTTCCAGATCGCGACATCCTGGAAGAAACCGTCCCGGTTACCCGTCGCGTACATCTGGGCGATCTGCGCGTTCATCTCGTCGTCGAGGAAGGGCAGTTTCTTCACCATCAGGCCGACGTGCAGCGTGAAGCTGTCGTGATCGATCGGCACATGGCAGTTGATGAGATAGGCCTCGACCGTCATCCCGTTCACGACCGACGAGAGTTCGTCGATCATGTAGGACGGGCCGTAATAGGTGGCGACGGAATAAAGCTCGTCGATCACCACCTCGGCGCCGCCGAACGCCATGTTGTCGCCCGACACCTTCAGGTCGGCGCGGGGCTTGCCGCGCATTTCCTGACGGGCGACGTGCTTCTCGAAGGTGTTCTTGAAGTAGGTCGCGCGGGCGCCGTGCACGTAATAGAAATGGGCCATGTCGGCCACATTGTCGATCAGCTCGCGGCAGTTGATGTCGATCTTCACCGTCTCCCAGATCCACTCGGACCATTCGCCGGTGAAACATTCCTCGATGCGGGGAATGCGGACGGCGGGATCGGGCAGGCTACCCTCGACATCGTGCCAGATGAAGAGCTGCTTGTTCTCTTCCAGCGTCGGCCAGGACTTGATGCGGGCGCGCGGCGGGACGCGGCCGGCATAGGGAATGGCCTTGCACTTGCCGTCGCCGCCCCACTGCCAACCGTGGAACGGACAGGACAGATTGTCGCCCTTGATCGTGCCTTCGCCAAGGTCGGCGCCCATGTGCGGGCAATAGCCGTCGACGACATTCAGCTTGCCGGTGGAATCGGCGAAGACGGCGACGCGGGTGCCGAAGACATCGAGGGAATGGGCCTTGCCGTCCCGGAAACCATCGGCGATCCCGAGGCAGTGCCAGCCCCGGGCATAGCGCTGTGGCGGCCGGTCCGCCTGGATGACCCGGATGTCGTTCTCGACTGCTGCCATGTCGTCCTCCCACACAACATCGGATGGCCCCCTTGTTTCGGGGCGTTCATCACCTTGTGGCGGAGGTTAGGAACCCCCGCAACGATCATCATCACCTATATGGACTAGGACCACCAACCGATCGCCCGGAGGGCCTTCAGGGCGAGGTCTGCTACCCGCCGAAACGGCGGGTCCCCGCCATTTCCTGCCGAGGCGAGCCGGGTGGTGGCACGCCCGGAAACGGACTGTCTTCACGGGCAGTGCAATCCTCGGGCCGCGGATCAGAGGGGGGCGGGGGCGACACCCCGGCCGGGGATCGGCAGGTCGGGCGAAGGGCAGGCATAGCCGGTGCCGGGGCCGCAGATCCCGTTGCTGAAATAGCTGGGAAAATCCGTCGGCCAGGGATCGGAATAGAGCGAGACGAACATGAAGCCGAGGTAATAGGCGAGGATGGCCAGATTGGCCGCGCTGGCCATGGCGAGGCTGCGCAGGATGTTCCGGCCGAACACGCCGGTATTCACCCGCTCGATCCCGGCTTCGACGATCGTGCGGCCATTCTCGCCACGCCAGTAGAGCAGGCAGCCCAGGGCGACGGTGCCGATCGCCCACAGGAAGGCGCCATAGACCGGAAATTGCCAGCGCGTGCCGGGGAAGACCGAAAGCGCGTGGATCACGCCGCCATAGGCGAAGATCTCGCCCCGCACCATGGCGACTTCGGCCCCGGTCTGGGCGATGGTGATGAAGGCGATCGCGATCAGCACGAGATGAGGCCCGACCAGCCTTGGCCACCGGCGTTTCGCCCCCTTCATCACCCAGAAGGCGGTCAGCACCCAGATCGGCACCATGACGAAGTAAAGCGCGGACTGGAAGGTCAGGGGCTGGGCGTTGCGGCCGCCATTGGGGCTGAACCACCAGGGAATATGCTCGGCCCAGGTGCCCATGTTGGGATAATGGGTGTTGTAGAGCGCGACCGGCCGCACGAGGTTGACCGTCGCATCCTGCCACAGGCACAGACCGCAGCCGATCATCAAGATCTGGATCGTCGACAGCTCGCGGCCACGCAGGATGGTGGCGAGGACCCAGATGCCGCCGACGATGCCAAGGACGGGGAAGCTCGCCGCGAGGCCCCGCATGGTGATTTCGCCAAGCGGGGTCAGGGCATCGGGGCCGGGGGCGATGGGCCGGAAATCGTCCGACAGGATCCAGGCGCCGAAGACATAGGCCTGAAGCCCGAGGAAACCCAGCCCGAGCAGCGCCCACCACAGGATCGGGCGAGCCACGGCGCCGGCGACCATCACAGCGGCTTCTCGAACAGGGGCGCGCCGAAGAACTGGCGGAAGGAAATGGGCTGATGATCGCCCTCGTCCCTGATGCCGTAATGCAGGGCGAGTTCCGAAGTATAGAACGTCCCGCCCGACAGCCGCATGAGGTCCTTGTCGCGCCACAGCGCATCGATGATCATGCCGCCGAAGCCCGGGCTTTCCGCCCCGGCATAGCCGCCGATCCCCTCGAACATCTGGGGGAAATGCTCGAGGCCGAGCAGGGTGCGGTCCGTCTTGACGAGGCCGTGCCAGAACGACAGGGCGCAGATGTTGTGGGGCTGGAGATCGGGCGCCATGTCGGCGGCCAGCTTGTCCTGGCCGATCTTCGAGAGGCCGTAGGGCAGGGGGTGCAGATGCGCCCGCGCGCCGACCGACGACGTGTTCACGATCAGGCCGCGCCCGGCCTTGATCAGCAAAGGGATGCCATAGACGCAGGCGACATAGGATGAGCGCAGGCCGACATCGATCTGCTGCGTCCATTCGTCCAGATCGCGTTCCCAGAAATTGCCGGGCAGGGCGGAAAAATCCTGCATGGCGAAGGCATTGTTGACGAGAACGTCCAGCCTTCCCTGTTCCGCCAGCACCTGGTCGAAGACGGCCTTCGTCTGGGTATCGTCGAGGTGATCGCAGGCGACGGCGATGCCCTTGCCCCCGGCGGCGTCGATCGCCGCCGCCGTCTCATGGATGGTGCCCGGCCAGTTGCCGGTGGGGGCATCCTTGCTGCGTCCGGTGACATAGACGGTATCGCCCGCCGCGCCCAGCGCGATGGCGATGCCACGGCCAAGGCCACGGCTGGCCCCCGTGACGACGGAAACCCGACCCGATGCCATGCGCTATCCTCCCCCTGTCTTTGGGCGGGGATTCTGGGGCACAATCGCGCTTGCGCATCGTCCATACAAACTAGAATCGGGCGGAGAGAGATGGAAACGATCAGGGTGTCGGCCAATGGCCTCGATTTCGAGGTCGATCAGGCGGGCAGCGGCGAGAAATTCGCGCTGCTGCTGCATGGATTTCCCGAATCGAAATATTCCTGGCGGGCGCAGCTGCCGGTCTTCGCCGAACGGGGCTATACCGCCTGGGCGCCCAACCTGCGCGGCTATGGCCTGACCACGCGGCCGCAGGGGCGCAGCAACTACACGCTCGATCACCTCGCCGACGATGTCGCCGGGCTGATCGATGCCGCGAGGGCGCGGGGGATCACGGGGCCGGTCACCCTCGTCGCCCACGACTGGGGCGGTGCCATCGCCTGGGCCTTCGCCCTGCGCGGCCTGCGCCCGCTGGAAAAATTCATCATCCTGAACATGCCGCACCCGGTGCTGTTCTTTCAGGGCCTGCGGCGCTTCGCGCAGCTGCGCCGGTCCTGGTACATGTTCTTCTTCCAGATCCCCTGGTTGCCGGAATTCGCCCTGTCGCGGGACGGGGCCGCCGCCATTGGCCAGATCTTCGTCGGCCACGCCCGCAACAAGGGCAATTTCCCGCCCGACGTGCTGGCGGAATATCAGCGCAACGCCCTTCGCCCCGGCGCGCTGACCGGGATGCTGAACTACTACCGTGCCAATATCCGCCTGCCCCGGCCGGGCGGGACCAGAATGCCGCCGGTGCCGAAACTGACCGTGCCGACCCTGATGATCTGGGGCGAGGCGGATGCCGCCCTCGGCAAGGAATTGACCGTGGGGACCGAGGCCCTGGTGCCCGGCATCACCATCCGCTACCTGCCCGGCGTCTCCCATTGGGTGCAGCAGGATGCGCCGCAGACGGTGAACGCCATGATCGCAGCCTTCCTCGACGGCCGGCCCGTGCCGGAGGCGGCGGACCTCGTCCATACGGGCGAGGCGGACGCCCCGCCGCCCCGCTAATCTTCCCCCATAACAAGGGGAGGGTGGCCATGGCCGAGACGTTAGAGAGCCTTGCCGCGCGCATTGCCGCGCTCGAGGACAAGGCGGCTATTCACGAGTTGAAGCACAGCTATTTCCGGGGCTGCGACCGCAAGCAGCCGGATGTGGTGCGCAATTGCTTCCGCCCGGACGCGGTGATCGACGCCGCCTATATGGGCGTGCACGAAGGGCGGGAGTCCTTCGTCAACCTGTTCGAGATGGTCGGCTGCCGCGACACAATCCTCGACATGCATCACGCCCAGAACCCGGTGATCGTGCTCGACGGACCCGACCGCGCGCATGGCACCTGGGATCTCTATTTCCATCAGATCAACCTCGACACAAGTTCGGCCGCGCAGGTCTCGGGCTATTACGAGGACGAATACATCCGCGAAGACGGCCGCTGGTGGATCGCCCGCAGCACCTTCCGCGTCACCTCGACCCTGATGACCGAGGTGGGCGAGGGCGGCGCCCTGCGCAACACGCTGCTGGGGCGGTGAAAACGGGCGCCTAGTCCAACGGGACGATGCCGGGACAGGGCTCAGGGCAAGAATGGCGCCGACATCCCCGGGACAGGGGAGGACAAGACGTGGCGAGGGGGAAACGGGCATGACCCTGGGAACAGGCAGCGACAGCATCGCCGATGGCGCGGTCTTCGACGTCATCGTCGTCGGCAGTGGCGCGGGCGGGATGCTGGCGGCCAACCGGGCCCATGATCTCGGCCTCTCCGTCCTCCTCGTCGAGAAGAGCGATCGTTTCGGCGGCACCTCCGCCGTCTCGGGCGGGGCGATCTGGGTGCCCTGCAACGACGATCTCGGCGGCCTCGACGACCGGGCCAAGGCCCTGACCTATCTGCGCGCCTGCACCAGGGGCCAGGTCGCGGACGAGAAACTGGCCGCCTATGTCGACAACGCCATGCCCATGGTTCGCTACACCAAGGATCAGGTCGGCCTCGGCTTCAAGGCGGTGATGGAATATCCCGACTACTACCCGGACCGGGAAGGCGCCCTGCCGGGCGGCCGCACCATGGACCCGGACGCGGTCGACGGCAGCGAGTTGGGCGACGATTACTGGCGCCTGCGCGAGCCCTATGCCCTGATGCGCCTGTTCGGGCGGATCTCCCTGACCGTCAAGGAAGCCCGGGCGATCACGACCAAGAAGCCGGGCTGGCCGCTCGTCCTTCTCAAGCTGATCGGGGCCTATGCGACCGATCTTGGCTGGCGGATGAAGACGAAGCGCGACCGCCGCCTGTCGATGGGCAATGCGCTGGCGGGCGGTCTGCTGCGCGGGCTCGTCAGGCGCGGCGTGCCGCGGGTGATCAATGCAAGGCTGCAACGCCTGACCCGCGACGGCGAACGGGTGACCGGCGCCGTCATCTCCCGCGATGGCAAGGACATGACGATCACGGCCCGGCGGGGGGTCATCCTCGCCGCCGGTGGTTTCGAGCGCAGCGCGGAAATGCGTCAGGCCCATCTGCCGCAGCCGACCTCGGATACCTGGTCAGTTACGCCTTACCCCAACAACACGGGCGATGCCATCCGCGCCGGGCGGGAGATGGGCGCCGCGCTCGAGTTCATGGATCTCGCCTGGTGGGCGCCGACCATGCGCCTGCCGTCGCGCGACACGCCCAACACCGAATCCCGCGTCGGCATGTTCATGGAACGCGGCTGGCCGGGCAGCGTGATCGTCAATCCGGCGGGGCGCCGCTTCGTCAACGAGGCGATTTCCTACAATGATTTCGGCTATGCCATGATCACCGAGCACCAGAAGACCGGCGCCGGCCTGACCTGCTGGATGGTGTTCGACGCGACTTTCCGCAGGAATTACGTCGTCGGCGGCATCATGCCCGGCATGATGCAGCCCGACCGCAGCCTGCCACCCGAATGGTTCGACAGCGTGATCTATAGCGCCGGCTCCATCGCCGAACTCGCCGGCAAGATCGGCGTGCCGGCGCAAAGCCTGGCCGAGACCGTGGCCCAGATGAACACTTACGCCCGCACCGGCAAGGACACGGAATTCGGCCGGGGCGACAATGTCTATGACCGCTATTTCGGCGATCGCTTCGTGAAGCCGAACCCCTGCCTCGGCCCGATCGAAAAGGCGCCCTTTTATGCCATGCGCGTCGATCTCGGCGACATCGGCACCAAGGGCGGCATGAAGACCGACGCGCGGGCGCGTGTCCTCGACGAGGCGGGGGAGCCGATCGCCGGTCTCTACGCCATCGGCAACTGCTCGGCCTCGATCATGGCGGAATCCTATCCCGGCGCGGGCTCCACCCTCGGACCGGCCATGACCTTCGGCTTCATCGCCGTCAACGACATCGCGGCCGCGAGGACCAATCAGGACCAGGACCTGCCGCCGCAGCAAGCCGCCCGGGCCTGAAGGCCGGGCGGAGACAAGAAGGAAAGACGTAATGGGCCGCGTACAGGACAAGGTGGTGATGATCACGGGCGCCGGCAGCGGTGCCGGCCGGGCCGATGCCCTGCTGCTGGCTCGGGAAGGCGCGAAGATCATCGCGACCGACGCCAATTTCGAGACGGCGAAGGCGACGGCGGCGGAAATCGGCGGCGAGGCCATCGCTCTGCCGCTGAACATCACCAGGGAAGAGGACTGGGTCGCCGCCTTTGCCGCCGCGAAGGAAAAATTCGGCCATGTCGACGTGCTCGTCAACAATGCCGGCATCCTCATCCAGGCCTCGATCGAATACATGAGCATCGAGGATTGGCAGAAGACGCTAAACGTGAATGTCACCGGTTACTATCTCGGCTGCAAGCACGGCGTCCTCAACATGAAGGAAAAGGGCGGCAACATCATCAACATGGGATCGGTGACATCGCACCTCGGCAGTCCCAACTATTTCGCCTATGCCGCCGCGAAATCCGCCGTCGTCTCGCTCACCCGCAGCGTCAACGCCCACGCCAAGACCGGCGGCTACGCCATCCGCTGTAATGCGCTGTGTCCCGACGGCATCCTGACGCCGATGGTGCTGGCCCAGATGGGCCTGCCACCCGACGCCGATGTCGAGATGATCAAGCAGTCGCCCATGGGGCACCGTTTCTGCTACCCGGAAGACGTCGCCAATCTCGTGCTGTTCCTCGCTTCCGACGAGTCGAAATTCATTTCGGGCGCCGATATAGCGATCGACAACGGCAACTTCCGCTACTCGGAATTCTGAGGCTTCCGTCTCGTCGCCCCGGCGAAGGCCGGGGCCTTCAGACGAGGGGGCGTAACCGTCGACAGATCCCGGCCTTCGCCGGGATGACGAGGAACAGGGCATGGGCATCGACTATACGGGCAAGGTCGCGATCGTCACCGGCGGCACCAAGGGCACCGGCAAGGTGATCGCCGAAAGCCTGCTGGCGGCGGGCGCCCATGTCGTGATCTGCGGCCGTAACGCGCCCGATATCCCGGTCTCGGCGGCGGGGCGCGAGGCGGTGTTCGTTACCGCCGACGTGCGCGACCCGGAACAGGGCAAGCGCCTCGTCGATACAGCGGTCGAACTGTTCGGCCGGCTCGATCTCCTCGTCAACAATGCCGGCGGCTCGCCCAATGCCGATGCCGCGACATCCTCGCCCCGCTTCGCCGAGGCGATCCTCCGCCTCAACCTGCTCGGGCCGCTCTATCTCTCGCAAAGCGCCTGCCTCGTCATGCGCGGGCAGGAAACGGGCGGGGCGATCGTCAATATTGCGTCTGTGTCGGCGGCGCGGCCGTCGCCCGGCACGGCGGTCTATGGCGCGGCCAAGGCGGGGCTCGTCTCGCTCACCCGCTCCCTCGGCCAGGAATGGGCGCCTGCCGTGCGGGTGAACGCCATCGTCGCCGGCATGATCCGGACCGAGGCCGCGCTCGATCACTATGGCGGCGCCGAGGGCCTCGCCCGGATCGAGGCGGCGCTGCCGCAGGGGCGCATGGCGGCGCCCCGCGATATCGCCAACGCCGTCCTCTTCCTCGGCAGCGAGATGGCGGCCCATGTCACCGGCGCGGCCCTTGAAGTGCATGGCGGCGGCGAGCGTCCGCCCTTCCTCGAGCAGGGGCAGGGCTGATATCGGCCCTGCCGATCATTGTTCGCGAGGGTGAACGGAGAATTCGCCTTGGGCCACTTCCGGCTTTCGGGGGCGGGGCCTAGGGTTCAGGTCGGAGAAGCCGGGGCAGCCGGCGATAATGATAACCGGAGGAAGAGATGGA
>NZ_JBAQRT010000004.1:0-33964 GCF_049306435.1 Zavarzinia sp. | reverse complement strand
GCGCTGACCCGCATCATCGTCGAACAGCAGGTCTCGGTCGCCGCCGGGGCTGCGATCTGGGCCAGGCTCGAAACCGGCCTCGGCGGTGCCGTGACCCCGCAGGCCGTGCTGCGTTTCGACGAGGAAGGCTTGCGGACCTTCGGCCTCAGCCGGCCCAAGGCGCGCTATGTCCTCATCCTCGCCGATGAAGTGGCTTCGGGCCGCCTCGATCTTGGCGCGATCGACGCCATGGCGGATGCCGAGGCGATCGCCGCCCTGACCGCGATCAAGGGCATCGGGCGCTGGACGGCGGAAATCTACTTGATGTTCGCCCTTGGCCGCATGGACCTGTGGCCGGCCCTCGACCTTGCCCTGGCGGAAGGGGCGGCGCGGCTGATGGAACTCGACGCCCGGCCGGATTTCAAGACGCTGGACGAGATCGGCAAGCGCTGGGCACCCCACCGTTCGACCGCCGCCCTGGTCATCTGGCGCTACTACGGCCATACCCGGAAAAAGCCCGAGGCTTGACCGGGGGGCCAGGATCACTAAGGTCCGCCGGACGCGATAAACGGTCTGGACAAAGAATGCGACAGTGGTGGCTGAAGACGAAGCTGCGGCTCTACCGCGGGTTCCTGCGCCTGCAGTGGATGGTGGAGGCGGCGGCCATCTTCCTCGTTCTCGCCCTGTGCAAGATGCTGGGGACCGATCGCGCGTCCCGCGTCGGCGGCTGGATCGCCAGCCGGCTGGGGCCGCGCATTTCCGTCTCGAATATCGCGAGACGCCAGATCGAGGCCGCCTATCCCGGTATCTCCGAAGCGGAGCGCGATGGCATCGTTCGAGGCCTGTGGGACAATTTCGGGCGCTATTTCACCGAATATGCCCATCTCTCCACCCTCTGGCCCGAGGGGCTTGGCGACACACCGCCGCCGCCGGGCAGCCGGGTCGAGGTCAGCCCCGAGGTGGTCGAGCGTTTCCTCGAGATCCGCGACGACGGCAAGCCGGCGATCATTTTCACCGGTCATATCGGCAACTGGGAAGTGCTGGGGGCCGGCGCCGCCCATTACCGCCTGCGCATGGCCGCGATGTTCCGCGCCCCCAATAATCCGATCGCCGAGAAAGTCCTGCTGAAGATCCGGGGCAGCGCCATGGGCAAGCTGATCCCGGCCGGTTTCCAGGCGGCGCTGCTCGCCGCCCGCGAACTGGAGGCCGGCGGCCATCTCGGGATGCTGGTCGATCAGCATTTCAGCCGCGGTGTCTCGGTGCCCTTCTTCGGGCGCGACGTGAAGACCTCGGCGACGCTGGCGAAACTGGCCCGCCGCTTCAAATGCCCGGTCTACGGCGCCTGGGCCGAGCGGCTGGACGGTTGCCATTTCCGCATCCACATGACCGAGGCGCTCGATTTCTCGAAGGAATATGAGATGACCGACGCCAAGGCGGCGGAAACCGCGATCACCGCCCGGGTGACCGAGATCATCGAGGGCTGGGTGCGCCAGCGCCCCGACCAGTGGAACTGGCTGCACCGCCGCTGGCGCTGACCCGCCGTGCGACCTCGTCACCCCGGCGAAGGCCGGGGTCTTGCGCCGGAAGGGGCGCCCTTGCCTGATCGAGATTCCGGCCTTCGCCGGAATGACGATGGGGCGGGATGTCAGGTCAGGCAGACGCGGTCGGCGAGTTTCCGCAGGAAGGCGACGCAGTCCTCGATCTGGCTGGCGTCGACGAATTCGTTGGGCCGGTGGGCCTGCAGGATGTCGCCCGGGCCGCAGACCACGGTCGGAATGCCGTGGACCTGGAAGATGCCGGCCTCGGTCGCATAGGACACCGCCAGCGTGTCGTTCACCCCGGCGAGGGCCTTGGCCAGGGTCTCGGCCACCGAACCCGGGTCGGGGCGCAGCGCCGGGGTCACCGAGCGGGGCACGGTGGTGATGGCGGCGATGCCCGGGGCCTTGTCCTCGAGCGCGGGCAGGATCTTGTTCCGGACATAATCCTCGAAGCGGCGAATCGGCGCTTCGGCGTCGGCGCCAGGCAGGGAGCGATATTCCCACATGAAGCGGCAATGGCGGGGAATGATGTTCACCGCCGTGCCGCCCTCGATCGTGCCGACCGACAGGGTGGTATAAGGCGGGGTGAAGCGGCCGGTGTCGTCGCCTTCCTCGCGCAGTTCCTCGGCCAGATCGCCGAGGAAGCCGATCAGATTGGCCGCGACCATGACCGCGTTGACGCCGATATGGGTCTGGCTCGAATGGGCTTCCAGCCCGGTCACCGTGGTGACGAAGGAACGGATGCCCTTGTGGGCATCGACCACCTGCATCATCGTCGGCTCGCCGACCAGGCACAGCCTGGGCTTGGGGTGATGCTGGATCACATGGGCGATCAGGCTGTGAACGCCGAGGCAACCCACCTCCTCGTCATAGGAAAAGGCGAGGTGGATCGGCGCCTTCAGCCCGCGCTCCAGGAATTCCGGCACCAGGGCGAGGCAGCAGGCGACGAAGCCCTTCATGTCGCAGGTGCCCCGACCATAGAGCCTTCCGTGGCGCTCGGTCACCACCCAGGGATCGGTGTCCCAGTCCTGGTCGTCGACGGGCACGACATCGGTATGGCCCGACAGGATGATGCCACCCTCGTCCCTGGGGCCGATGGTGGCATAGAGATTGGCCTTGGCCCCGCCATTGTCGAACACGAGTTCGCTCTCGACGCCGTGCCCGGCGAGATAGGCGCGGACGTAATCGATCAGATCGAGATTGGAATTGCGGCTCGTCGTGTCGAAAGCGACAAGGCGGCGCAGCATTTCTGCCGCCCCGATACGGTCACCGGCCATGAAGTCCCTCCAAACGAAGCCGCCCGCCCCGGAGCCCCGGAGCGGGCGACTCAAACCATAGCAGGATTATAGCGGAAATCAGGCGCCGACGCTGGAGGCCGGATTGCCGATGATGGTGAGGAATTCGCGCCGCGTCAGCGGATCGTGGCGGAAGGCGCCGAGCATGCGCGAGGTGACCATGGTCACCCCCGTCTTGTGCACGCCGCGCGTCGTCATGCACTGGTGCTGGGCCTCGATCACCACGGCGACGCCGCGCGGCTGCAGCACGTCCTCGATCGAGTTGGCGATCTGCGCCGTCATCTTCTCCTGCACCTGGAAGCGCTTGGCATAGGCATCGACCACGCGGGCCAGCTTGGAAATGCCGACGACGCGGTTCTTGGGCAGATAGGCGATATGGGCCTTGCCGATGATCGGCACCATGTGGTGCTCGCAATGGCTTTCCAGCCGGATGTCCTTGAGCACGATCATCTCGTCGTAGCCTTCGACTTCCTCGAAGGTGCGGTTCAGCATCTCGACCGGATCGGCGTCATAGCCGGCGAAGAATTCCTCATAGGCGCGGGCGACGCGGGCCGGCGTGTCGATCAGGCCTTCGCGGTCCGGGTCGTCACCGGCCCAGAGCAGCAGGGTGCGGATGGCGGCTTCCGTCTCTTCCCGGCTCGGGCGGTCGGTGCGCGCCTTGCCGAGGATGAGGTTGCTCTCGCGGCCGCCCGCCGCCCTGGTGTTCTCGGGCTTGGCATCCTTGCCGCCGGGCAGCTTCATGGTCGGGGTGACAGTCATCTTCCATCCCTTTCGTTCGGGGAGCTTCTCTCCCCGTGTTTCCGGGCCCCAAACACGCGAGCCGGCCGTTTCACTCGAGTCCATACGCCGCGAAGCGGCGACTGGATCAGTCCCGCCGCGCTGAACTTTCAGTTCAGGCGGATGGGGTAATGCGGGCTGTCCAGCGAGAAGGCCGGAATTTCGACCTCGAAGGACTCGCCCTCCTCGGTTTCCATGCGGTAGGTGCCCAGCATGATCCCCGAAGGCGTGGCCAGCGGCGTGCCGCTGGTATATTCGAACCGCTCCCCGGGCTTCAGCACCGGCTGTTCGCCGATGACGCCGGGGCCGCGCACTTCCTGCACCCGGCCAAGGCCGTCGGTGATGCGCCAGTAGCGATCGCGCAGCTGCACGGTCTCGCTGCCCTGGTTCTCGATCTGCACCCGATAGGCCCAGACGTAGTAATTCTCGTCCGGCGAGGACTGGTCCTCGAGGAAGGTGGGCCGGACCGTCACATGGATCGCGCGGGTCGTCTTGTCGTACATCGTTTCTTCATATTGTCGGCCCTCTGGCGAATGTCCAGAGGGCGCCCGGAAACATAGCGTTTATAACGGCCTGCGGCCGATGGCGTGATCGAGATCCTCGATCAGGTCGTCGGCATCTTCAAGCCCGACCGACAGGCGCATGAAACCCTCGGTGATGCCGAGGTGTTCGCGCTCCGCCGCCGGCAGGCGCTGATGCGTCGTCGACGACGGATGGGTGATCAGGCTCTTGGAATCGCCGAGGTTGTTGGAAATGTCGATCAGGCGCAGCCGGTTCATCAGGTGGAAGGCGCCGGGGCGGCCGCCCTCGACCTCGATGGTGACGACCGAGCCGCCCTTGCCCGACATCTGGGCGAGGGCCAGTTCGTGCTGCGGATGGCTGGCCAGCCCGGGGTAGGAGACATTGCGGATGCGCCCCGCCGCCTTGGCCTCGTCGAGGAAGCGCGCGACCTTCAGGGCATTGTCGCAATGGCGCTGGACCCGAAGATCGAGGGTTTCCATGCCCTTGAGCAGCAGCCAGGCGTTGAAGGGCGACAGCGACGGCCCGGTGTGGCGCAGATACTGGTTCAGATGCTGGTCGAAGAAATCCCGGTCGCACAGGATGGCGCCGCCGAGGCAGCGGCCCTGGCCGTCGATATGCTTGGTCGCGGAATAGACGACGACGTCGCAGCCGAAGTCCATCGGCCGCTGCAGGATCGGCGTCGCGAAGACATTGTCGATGACGACGCGGGCGCCGGCGGCATGGGCGAGTTCGGCGACCGCCTTCAGGTCGATGACGTCGAGGGTCGGGTTGGCCGGGGTCTCGAGGAAGGCGATGGTGGCGGGCGTCGCCAGCGCCTTCTCCCAGGACGAGAGGTCGGAGCCTTCGACGTAATCGACCTTGACGCCAAAGCGCGGCAGGATCTCGTCGAGGATGACCCGGCACGAGCCGAACAGAGCGCGGGCCGAAACCACCCGGTCGCCGGATTTCAGCTGGCACATCAGCGCGGCATGAACCGCCGCCATGCCCGACGACGCGGCCCGGGCGACCGGCGCGCCTTCGAGGATCGCCATGCGTTCCTCGAACATCGCCGTCGTCGGATTGCCCAGGCGGGAATAGGTGAAACCCTCGCGCTCGCCCTTGAAGCGGGCCTCCGCCTCTTCCGCGCTGTCGTAGCGGAAGCCGGAGGTCATGAAGATCGCCTCGCAGGTCTCGCCGAAATCGGAACGATTGGTGCCCCCGCGGACGAGCTTGGTGGCCAGTTTCCAGGTGTCCGCCTCGGGACGGGGCGTATGGCGTGCCATGATCCTTCGAACCCTCTCGCGCCGTCGTCGGGTGCCTTGACCCGGGCGCATAAAAAAACCCGGCCGTAGGCCGGGCATTTTCCTCCCGGCGTTTTAGCGGTGTTTAACGTGGCCGCAAGCCAGCCGGCTCAAATCCCACGGGAAGGCGACTTTATGCCCGGTGGGGGCCGAGGTCAATGGTGGAGGGGGCGGGGGCGCTGCGGGATCGGCCGTGGTGAGTGCGGGGGCTAATGTTGACGCATTCGGTGCCCGGGATGGCGGGCTATCTTGGAAGCTTGGGAGGGAGGCGAAGTCAGCGGGCTTACAATGAGAGAAATTAGTATAGTGTCCCCGGAATTTAGTGTCCCCGGAATTTACGTAGTGTCCCCGGAATTTACGGCTCAAATCCCACGGGAAAGAGACTTTATGCCCGGTGGGGGCCGAGGTCAATGGCGGAGGGGGCGGGGGGGACGGGGCACTGCATACAGAGGCGTCATTCCGGCGGAGGCCGGAATCTCGTGACCGCGGTCCTCGGCGTGCGGACAATGCGCGGCAGATCAGTATAGCGTCCCCAAAATCTGAAGCTAAACAGTAAGTTCCAATTTCCAATTGCCAACCTCTTTGGTAAAGGTGCAGCTTGAGGTGCATCCGTCACCATGCAAATCACTACTTCGACAGGGAGATTCACATGGAGGCCATCGCCTTCTTCAACAATAAAGGTGGGGTTGGTAAAACCACTCTCCTCTGTAATGTTGCAGCATATTTTTCACAAGAATTGGGTAAGAGCGTGTGTGTGGTCGACTGCGACCCCCAGTGCAACGCATCCCAATACTTGTTTCATGACAGTTTTCTTGAAAACGTGATTAATGACCCGGAGCAGAATATTGAAGCACTGTTCCTGGGATTGATGGCCGGCGAAGGGCACGCAGATAAAATACCGATTAAGCGTTCCGCATCGTTTTCGGTTGATGTGATTTGTGGAAGCCCCGGGTTATCAATGGCAGAGGACTTCCTTGCTGAGGAGTGGGCAGGTCTCAACACCCAGCGAGGGCTTTCGAGCACCATGGTGTTCCATAACGCCCTCAAGAAACTGCATGCATATGATTACGTTTTATTTGACGTAAGCCCCTCTCTGGGAGCGATTAACAGAACCGTTCTTCTATCCAGCGATTTCTTTGTGAGCCCAATGTCAATAGACATTTTCTCACTGAAGGCATTCAAGAATATTAGCGAGTGGATGGCTCGCTGGAAGGCCCATTGGGAGTACTCGGTAAATAGCCCCCAACTGGCGTCGGGCAATAAAGTTGTTGTGGACGCGAAAAGTATAAGAGGCGCTGAATTTATCGGATATGTTTCTCAGCAATATATTGCAAAAAGAGATGCATCTGGTGAGCGTCGACCCGTTAAATCTTACGATGAGATCTTACAGCAAATAGATTACCAGATTGCGGAAAACTTCCCTGATGAATCTCGCCCCCCAGAGCCGTTCGAAATAGGAAAAATTCCCAACCTGCATAGCTTGGCGCCAATGTCTCAGTCGAGCCGAAAGCCGATTTTTGCGCTTACTGGCAAGGACGGCGTAGTCGGCGCTCATTTTCAAAAGGTCAAAGATGCAAAGAGCATATTTGCCTTAGTTGCCAAGGAGATCTTGGAGCGAGTTGAGTAATGTTAAGTGGAAATTGGCCCGCACCGCTCGTGCGTGATATTGCGCGCAGACGCGTAGTAATAGTAATCGGCTCTGGAGTGTCCCGTCACGCGCTGGGTGCTGATGGTAAAACCCGCCCGCCAATGTGGAAGAAATTCCTAGAAGTGACCGCAGAGAAAATCGGCCAAAGACCCGACACAAAACACATATTCGAAGCGATTAACGGAGGGGATCTGCTCCATGCTTGCGAATGGCTGAAGAACAGGTTTGATGAAGATTGGACCGCACACCTTCGAAGTGTATTTGTGGATCCGCACTATACGCCGGGAGAGCTTCATAAAATTATAGCATTGCTGGATTCTAGAGTTGTATTCTCTCTAAATTTTGATGATATATATGAGGGTAAATCAAAAGAGGTAAATGAGGCGTCGCAATTTGTGAAAAATTACTACGACTCAGATGTTTGCGAATTTTTGCGAGGAGATGCTCGCTACGTTGTGAAGGTTCATGGGAACTTGTCCTCTCCTGCCTCCTTGATCTTCACTCAAGAAGAGTATTCCCAAGCGCGTGTAAAGCACAGCCTCTTCTACTCTGCCTTTGATGCTGCACTTATGTCGCACACCTTCTTTTTTGTTGGTTGTGGTTATGGTGATCCCGACGTAAACCTTCTTCTAGAAAATCAAGCTTTCAGCGTAACCCCGGGCTCGATCAGCCCTCATTACTTCCTTACAGCCCAAGGGCTATCGGATGATCTTCAGAGATCACTTCGGAGGAATAGGAATTTAAAAGTTCTTACATATCGTGCCGTCGATGATGATCATTCCGGACTGGTTAGCGCTATGGAAGATCTTCTCAGCAAAGTGTCTGATGAGCGGGCTTTACTTGTCGAGAATAGCAATTGGTAGCCAACATATTACTGTGTCGAGAGCGGGGCCATTGCCCATGTGTGCCATGCTGTCCATCTAGGTTGGACCGTTGACCGACCGCTGTTCAGCCTTTCTTGACCAGCTAGTGAATGCAGGGGAATGCTGGGACGCTATACCTATTAGGGAATGGCCGCGATCCGGTACGGCCACGCCGGTCTAAATCCGGCGCTCACCGGCTAAGGGCTGGACCTTACCGTACCTCAGCTTCACACCCCGATCGAAACCGCAATATCGCCTATCGAGCGGAACAGGACGAGCGGGTCGTCCTTCGAGGGCAAGAAGCCCCGGCGGCGCCAGAAGTGGGCTGCGTCGTCGTCGATGGCGTTGACCATCAAGGCCCGTCCGCCGATGAGGGCGGCGGCCTCAACACAGCGCTGGAGGGCGTGTTTCACGAGGCCCGTGCCGATGCCGCGCCCGGCCCGGGCCGCATCCGTGGCGAGCTGGCCGAGCAGCAGGCAGGGCACCGGATCGGGCGGTTGACCGGTGCGGATCGCGCGCGGCAGGACCGAGGGAACGACTGCCGTCGGCGCGAGGCCGTAATAGCCAACGACTCGCCCGCCATCGTGGACGACGAGGACCGCCGTGAAGCCCTTTTCCTGGTTGGAAAGGGCGCGCGTTTTCAGCCAGTGATCGAGCGTGGGCTTGCCGCAGGAGAATCCGGCGACGTCATGGGCGCTGGACAGCGGCTCGGGCGCCGAAAGGATCAAGGCTCAGCGCTTCGGGGTATAGCCCGTTTCCCAGGGCGCGGGCCGCGTGGCGAGTTCCACCATCTCGGGAACCGGCGCGGGCGGGTTGGACAGGACGGCCAGAAAATCGGCGAAGCCGTCCGGGCTCATGCCGATCAGGCGGTTTTCCATGACGACATCTTCTGCCGCGCGCACGGCGGCTTCGCGCACGAAGTCCGTGCGCGAGCGGCCGCGCAGGGCGGCGGCGCGGTCGATCATCGCGACGTCCGCTTCCGGCAGACGCATCGAGATCGGGTAGTCCTTGCGCTCGGTGGTGGCCATGATTTTCTCCGTGGGTCCAATTTATGGCCCTGTAGCGCCGAATGCAATACGACGCTGACGGCAGCATATTGCTGCCAAAGATGAAAGCGAGACAGATGATCGATGTCGAACGGGGTCCTCGAATAACAAAATCGATGTCAGGACCGGTCCCGGCGCGGCAAGATCGCGCCGGGACCCAAACATTACCTGATAAAAATTGAAGGAGGCACCCCTTTGGGGGAAAAATGGGTGCGAGCAGCAATGCGATAACTTTTGCCTGCTTTCAACTCCGCTGTGATCTTTGCGTTATCCTCTGTCGCGGAGTCATCCTTGACATCGAGTACCTCCAAAATATTTCCATCATTGACTTCCATCAAGCCGATCTTAAGGTCGGCGTCGCCGGCGGCTTCAAGCTGATACGCACGCGTTTCGGTCGGACGGAATATGAAATCTGACTGCGTCGCAATTTTTGTTGCTACCGGTGACGGCGTATTCAATGACAAGGGCACAACATTGGATTGGGAGGGATAGAAACGCCGCATCCATTGTTTGTCTTCGTTCGACAACTGAGTGTTAGAGGGGATGCCTTGGATATCATAAGGCTTGGGGGCGGTGATCAGTCCAGCTGCGAAGGAATAGTGCATGATAGAATGGGAGTCCCAATTTGATCCCTCGACCTCCGCCATGGATAGAGAGCGCAAGATATTCCAGCGCGTCTTTTCTTCACCCCAATAGTTGGGAGAGCGAGAGAAGTACTCCAGCACCTTTTCCTCGTTCCATACGATGCCGGATTTCGGGTTCTGATGCTCGTGCGGCATACCGAGCGCATGGCCGACCTCATGTAGCGCCGTTGCACGTCCCCATGGTGTAGTGAGATCCCAGCCAAAATTCATATTGACGCCGTTGCTCCGGTTGTGAAGGACCCCGGTGCCGATATAGGACCAACTGCCGTTCCCGAGCATGAGGCCGATCAGCAGCGTCGCTTTCTTTTTGTCTGTCGTTTCGGCGAAATTTAAGCCAATGCCTACATTTTTCCAAGTGTCGAACGCCCAGCGGACCACCTCTTTTTGCTCGTCGGGCCAAACAAACTGGCCGATCTGAACAAAACAATAAGTAATCGGCGTGCCATTCAGCCATTTGTTTGAAGTAATGGCGAGAGCCTCGACGTGATCAGCTTGTAAGCCTGACGGCAGCGCCGGCGGTCTCACTTGTGGTAGGTCGCAATAGTGAAGATGTTCGGATTCCACTGCCACAGCGCTCCTCCCTGGTCCCATTTTGGTTTCTCATTCACGCTCAACGAGAGCATATGAGAAATTTATATATATAAAAAGGATATTTTAATAAAGTAATGCAATTCAAATTGTGCAATGCGATAGAATTGTACATTGTTGTGTTTTCGTAGATCGCTCTCGGGTGTCGCAGTGGACGGACGGTATATCGGCGCCTAGCAGTCTGGGCTCTCCACGCTCCCCACCCGTATCCCCGCCTGCTATCATCCCTCTCCGCCCTGAATCGGGAGAGGTCACGCATGTCGTCGTCGGAAGCCTTGCCGCCGGTCACCGCCTTCGGGCCGGATTTTCCCTTTGCTTTCGATGACTGGATCCGGCACCCGGCCGGGCTGGCGCTCATGCCCGCCGAGGCGCTGGGGCGGGAGGTGGCGGTGGTCGGCGGTGGGTTGGCCGGCATGGTCGCCGCCTATGAATTGATGAAGCTGGGGCTGAAGCCCGTGATCTATGAGGCCGGGCGGCTCGGCGGGCGCTTGCGGTCGGAGCCGTTCGAGGGCGGGGCCGGGCTGATCGCGGAACTGGGCGGGATGCGCTTTCCCCGCTCGGGCACCGCCTTCTACCATTATGTCGATGCGCTGGGGCTGGAGACGCGGCCCTTTCCCAATCCGCTGGCGGCGGCGACGCCGAGCACGCTGATCGACCTCGAGGGCGAGCAATTCTATGTCGAGCGGGGGCAGACGCCGCCCGACATTTTACGCGAGATCAGCGCGGCGTGGGGCCAGGCGCTGGAGGAGGGGGCGGATTTCAGCGGCTTGCAGCAGGCGATCCGCGCCCGCGACGTGACCAGCCTGAAGGCGATCTGGAACCGGCTGGTGCCCCTGTGGGACGAGCGCACCTTCTATGATTTCATCGCGTCGTCCCGGGAATTCTCCCGCCTCGGTTTCCGGCACCGGGAGATGTTCGGCCAGGTGGGCTTCGGCACCGGCGGCTGGGACAGCGACTTTCCCAATTCCATGCTGGAGATCCTGCGCGTCGCCGCGACCAATCTCGACGACGATCAGCACTACGTCGTCGGCGGGGTGGAGCAATTGCCGCGCGGGCTGTGGACCAAGGTGCCGCGCCGCATGGTGCACTGGCCGGCGGGCACCAGCCTCGCGGCCTTGCACGGCGGCGCCACGAGGGGCGCGGTCACCCGCATCGGCCGGGGCCCGGGCGAGACCATCGCGATTACCGACCGCTGGGGCGACACGCGGCATTACGCGGCGGCATTGGTCACCTGCCAGACCTGGCTGCTGACCACCCATCTGCAATGCGATGAAAGCCTGTTCTCCCACCGCCTGTGGATGGCGCTGGACCGCACCCGTTACATGCAGTCGTCGAAGACCTTCGTCATGGTCGACAAGCCGTTCTGGCGCGAGCGCGATCCGGTCACCGGGCGCTATCGCATGAGCATGACCCTGACCGACCGCATCACCCGCGGCACCTATCTGTTCGACAATGGCGACGACCTGCCCGGCGTGATCTGCCTGTCCTATTCCTGGATGAGCGATGCGCTGAAAGTGCTGCCCCTGCCGGTCGAGCGGCGGGTCGAGCTGATGCTGGATGCCCTGAAGAAGATCTATCCGGATGTCGATATCGCCCGCCACATCATCGGCAGTCCGATCACCGTGAGCTGGGAGAACGATCCCCATTTCCTCGGCGCCTTCAAGGGCGCCCTGCCCGGGCACTACCGCTATAACCACCGCATGTACGGCCATTTCATGCAAGACGCGCTGCAGCCGGCGGAGCGGGGCATCTTCCTTGCCGGTGACGGTATTTCCTGGACCCCGGCCTGGGCGGAAGGCGCGGTGCAGACGGCGCTGAACGCGGTCTGGGGCATCGCCCGGCATCTGGGCGGCCACAGTCCCGCCGCCAACCCCGGCCCGGGCGAGGCCTGGGGCGAGCTGGGTCCCGTCACCCTCCCCGATTGAGGGTTTGCATCACCCCCCGGGCTTTTGCATGGTGCGGGGGCAATCACGACCGGCTCAGCCGGCAGAGGAGAGAACACCCATGAAGACCCGTATCACCGAGCTGCTGGGGATCGAGCATCCGATCGTTCAGGGCGGCATGCATTTCGTCGGCCTCGCGCCGCTCGCCGCCGCCGTGTCCGAGGCCGGCGGCCTCGGCATCATCACCGGCCTCACGCAGAAGACGCCGGAATTGCTGGCTAGGGAAATCGCCAGGGCGCGCGCCCTGACGGACAAGCCGATCGGCGTCAACCTGACCTTCCTGCCGACTTTCGCCGATCCGCCTTACCCGGAATATATCCAGGCGATCATCGAGGGGGGTGTGCGCATCGTCGAGACCGCGGGCCGCAGCCCCGAGAAATATCTGCCGGCGATGAAGGCGGCGGGGATCAAGGTCGTGCATAAATGCACCTCGGTCCGTCACGCCCTGAAGGCGGAGAGGATCGGCTGCGACGCGGTCAGTGTCGACGGTTTCGAATGCGGCGGCCATCCGGGCGAAGATGACGTGCCCAACTTCATCCTGCTGCCCCGCGCGGCGGAAGAGCTAACGATTCCCTTCATCGCCTCGGGCGGCATGGCCGACGGCCGCAGCCTGGTCGCGGCGCTGGCGCTCGGTGCCGAAGGCGTGAACATGGGCACCCGCTTCATCGCGACCAAGGAAGCCCCGGTGCACGAGAACGTGAAGCAGGCCCTCGTCGCCGCCAGCGAACTCGACACACGCCTGATCATGCGCTCCCTCAAGAATACCGAGCGGGTGATCAACAATTCCGGCGTCGCCCGCATCCTCGAGATCGAGAAGGCCAAGGGCGCGGACCTCACCATCGGCGATATCTACGACCAGGTCGCCGGCATCTACCCCAAGGTGATGATCGACGGCGACATGGAAGCCGGCGCCTGGAGCTGCGGCATGGTCGCCGGCCTGATCCACGACGTGCCCACGGTGAAGGAGCTGATCGACCGCATCATGGCGGAGGCGAAAGCGCTGATCGCCAAGCGTCTGGCGGGCATGATCGCGTGAGGTCAATCCGGCGTAATTGACCGGATTTTCGAGGGGCGGGGGAAGCGGAATTCCCCCGCCCTTTTTCGTCATGGGGCGCGTCATCCGGCCCGAGATTCCGGCCTGCGCCGGAATGACGAGGTTGGGGGAAGGTGGGGGGGAACCGGCCTGCGGCGGCGGGACGCAGTGGCGCGGTAGCGGAAAGTGATCAATATTGAATGCAGTCAATATGCATTCAATTGTGAGAATTGATCGGAGAGCGCCATGTCCAGCACCGACCTGTGGCCGGCCTTGCCCCCCTTCCGCACCGGCATTCGGGGCCGTTGCCCGCGCTGCGGCCAGGGTCATCTGTTCAGGAGTTTCCTCAGCCTCGCCTCATCCTGCGAGGTCTGCGGTCTCGACTACGATTTCGCCGACCCGGCGGATGGGCCGGCGTTCTTCGTGATCTGCTTTGCCTGCGTGCCCAGCGTCATTCTCGGCATCTGGATCGAGATGGCCTATCAGGCACCCTATTGGGTGCATCTGGTGACGACGCTGCCCTTCATGCTGCTGACCTGCATCCCGCCCCTGCGCCCGCTGAAGGGCTGGCTGGTGGCCAGCCAGTTCTTCTTCAAGGCGGGGGAGGGGCGGATCGACGACGGGCGGGACTGAGACGCTACTCCGCCAGGGCCTTGGCCGCCAGTTCGGCGACATTGGCCGACAGGCCGGGGCTGGCGAGGATGCGGGCGAGTTCCGCCTTCATCAGCGCGGCCAGTTCGGGCTTGTAGCGGCGCCAGCCGCCCAGGGGCTCCAGCTGGCGGGCGGCGACCTGCGGGTTGAATTGATCGACCGCCAGGATCTGGTCGGCCAGGAAGCGGTAGCCCGCGCCGGACGGATCGTGGAAGCGCGCGGGGTTCATCTGGGCGAAGGTCGAGACCAGGGCGCGGAAGCGGTTGGGCGTCTTCGCGTCGAAGGCCGGGTGTTCGGTCAGGGCCTTCACCCGGTCCAGCACGTCGGGTGCGGGCGAGCGGGCCTGCAGGGCGAACCATTTGTCGATCACCAGCGGCTCGTCCCGCCAGCGGGTGTAGAAGGCGGCGACCGCGCTGTCATAGGCCGCGCCACCCGCCTGCATCAGGGCGGAGAGCCCGCCCAGCGCCGTCGTCATGTCGCTGGCGCCATCGGCATGGGCCTTGGCCCTGGCGATGTCGGACGGGGTGCCGGCGGCCATCAATATGTCCAGCGCGGCATTGCGCAGCGCCCGCCTGCCGGCGCTTTCCGCGTCGGGCGAGAAACTGCCCAGGGCGACCAGGCCGTCGTGCAGGGCTTCCAGCTGCCCGCGCAGAACCTCGGCCGCCAGTTGGCGCAAGTTATCCCGTGCCTCGTGGATCGCGGCGGGATCGGCCGGCGGCGCGGCCAGCGCCAGATCCTGTTCGGAGGGCAGGGCGAGGAGCAGGGCCTTGAACGCCGGCTCCGACGACTGATCGGCCATGGCCCGGCCGAGGGCATCGACGAAACGCCGCTCTCCCGTCCGGTCGGGTTCGCCCTTGACCCGTGCCAGCATCAGGTCGCGGGCCAGGGACTGGCCGGCTTCCCAGCGGTTGAACAGGTCGGGATCATGGGCAAGGCGGATGAAACGGTTCTCGCCCGGCTCCGTCACGGTCAGGCTCACCGGGGCCGAGAAACCGCGTAAGGTCGACAGCACCGGCGCTTCGGCGACGCCGGTCAGGGTGATCGTATCCGTGGCGCCGCGCAGGGTAACCACGGCCTCGCTCTCGGGCTCGTCGGCGCCGGGCGCCAGGAAGGACTGCTGGCGTCCCTCGGCATCGAGAAGGCCAAGGCGAAGCGGAACAGGCAGCGGGACCTTGTCCCCCATGCCACGGGTCGGCGGCACGGACTGCCGCAGATCGAGGCTGAGGGTCTTCGCCGCGGCGTCATAGCGGGGCGTGACCGAAACCTCGGGTGTGCCGGCCTGCAGATACCACGACAGCACCCCCGACAGGTCGCTGCCGGTTACATCGGCGAAGCAGGAAACGAAATCCTCCACCGTCACTGCCTGGCCGTCGAAGCGCTGGAAATAGAGGTCCATGCCGCTGCGGTAATCTTCCGGCCCGATCAGGGTGCGCAGCAGGCGGACGATTTCCGCGCCCTTCTCGTAGACGGTCGCGGTGTAGAAATTGTCGATCTTCTGGTAGTGGTCGGGCCGCGCGGGATGGGCCAGCGGCCCCGCGTCCTCGGGGAACTGGCGGGCGCGGAGGGCGCGCACGTCCTTGATCCGCTGGACCGCCTCGCCGCGCATGTCGGCCGAGAAACTCTGGTCGCGGAAGACGGTCAGGCCTTCCTTCACGCAGAGCTGGAACCAGTCGCGGCAGGTGATGCGGTTGCCGGTCCAGTTGTGGAAATACTCGTGGGCGACCACGCTTTCGATCCGCTCGTAATCGAGATCGGTCGCGGTCTCGGGATCGGCGATGAGCAGGGAGGAGTTGAAGATGTTCAGCCCCTTGTTCTCCATCGCGCCCATGTTGAAGTCACGCACGGCGACGATCATGAACAGGTCGAGATCATATTCCCGGCCGTAATTCGCCTCGTCCCAGCGCATGGCGCGCTTCAGCGAATCCATGGCATAGGCGACGCGGGGCGCCTGGCCCGGATCGACGAAGAGGCGCAGCGCCACCTCCCGCCCGGAAGCGGTGACGAAACTGTCTTCGAGCAGGTCGAGATTGCCGGCGACCAGGGCGAAGAGATAGCAGGGCTTGGGGAAGGGGTCCTGCCAGACGGCATAATGCCGCTCGCCGGCAAGCTCGCCTTGCTCGATCAGATTGCCGTTGGACAGCAGGCGGGGATAGGCCTTCTCCGCTTCGATCCGCACGGTATAGCGGGCGAGGACATCGGGCCGGTCCGGGAACCAGGTGATGCGACGGAAGCCTTCGGCCTCGCATTGGGTGTAGAAGCGCCCGCCCGAGGTATAGAGCCCCTCGAGGGCGCGGTTGCCGTCCGGGTCGATCTCCACCTCGCTCTCGAAGGTGAAGCTGTTGGGCACATCCCGCACCGTCAGGTCTTCGTCCGTCACCGTGTAGCGGTCTTCGGCCAGGGGCATGCCGTCGATCGCGAAGCCGACCGGCTTCAGGCCCCGCCCGCTCAGCACCAGCGGTGCGTCACCCCCGCCGTTGCGGCGAAGGGCGAGGCGCGCGGTGACCCGGGTCGACGCCGGGGCCAGCCGGAAATCCAGATGCACCTCGTCGACGAGAAAGGCCGGCGGGCGATAGTCCGCGAGGCGGACGCCGGTGGCGACGGGGGCGGATTGGGGGGCGGACTGGGAGGCGGGGATCATTTCGGTCATGGGACTCTATGTAGGCACGCGGGCGGCGCGATGGAAGGGGCGACAGGCCCGGGGGCGAGGTATAGGCTGAATTGAAGGACAAGGTCGCCGGCCACGGCGCCAGGGGGAAACGCTACGATGGAACGTGACGAACAGGCCCTTTTCAACGATTTCCTGGAGCGCTGGCACAGGGTGGTGAACAGTCGCGACATGAGCGGGCTCGATGCCCTGCTGTCGCCGTCGCCCAGCCTGTCATCCCCGGCCTTCTGGGCGCCCAAGACCGACCGCGACTATGTCCGCACCGTGCTGGCGGCGGTGCTGACCGGGGTGGAGGATTTCCACTATACCGGCGAATGGATGGGCGGCGGCCGCATCCTCCTCGAATTCGAGGGCCATATCGGCGAGACGAAGCTGAAGGGCATCGACATCATCAGCCTCGACGATGACGGCAATCTCGATCACATCGAAGTGCTGATCCGGCCCATGAACGGCCTGATGGCGATCGCCGAACTGGTGAAGGCCAGCCTCGCCGCCCGCGCCGCCTGAAGTCCTGGCGCCGCGTCCGAAGGGTTGAACTCCAGTGCTCGTCGCCCCGGCGCAGGCCGGGGCCTTTGGACGAGAAAGGCGCCCTTGCCGGCGAAAGATACCGGCCTTCGCCGGTATGACGACAAAAGGAGTGATGCTTTCGTCATTCGGGAAACAGGCTTTCAGCGGGCGATATACCAGTCGCGGCGGTGGTTGAAGGCGACGAAGAGGTTCAGCGCCGCCGCCCCCACCATGGAGACGAGCACCGCCTTGCCGTCCAGCAGGAAGGCGGCCGTGCCGAACAGCACGGCGTCGAGGGCGAATTGCAGCCAGCCGGCGCGAAAGCCCGTCCGCTCCTGGACGTAATAGGCCAGGATGCCGATCCCTCCGCCCGATGCCCCGTGCCGGAACAGGCCGATCAGGCCGATGCCGATGCAGAAGCCGGCGACGATGGCGCCGCTGAACGGCTCGACATGCTCGTAGCGGAACAGATGGGGCGCGATCCCGGTCAGGGCCGAGATGGCGATGACGCAGCCGAGCGAGCGCAGGGTGAAGCCGAGACTGAGCCGCATGAAGGCGAGGATATAGAACGGCAGGTTCACGATCAGGAAGATCAGGCTGAAATCGAAGCCGGTCTCGTAGGAGATCAGGAAGGCGATGCCCGCCGCCTGGCCGGTGATGAGGCCCAGCGCCTTCAGCAGCGATATGCCGAAGGAGACCATGACGACGCCGAAGACAAGGCCCTGCAGATTGTCGAACAGGCTGTGGGTGACGGCGGGCGCCGCACCGTCCGGCAGGGTGGCTTGCTTTGGCGTGCTGGCTCCGCTCATGGCTCGATACTCGCGACTGCCCCGGATTCCTCGACGATAGTCCGGTTTCGTCACGGATGAAACGCGGTCAGAGCGGCCGGCCCTCGAGAAGACGGGGCAATTTGCCGACCGTGCCCCGGGCGTGATGCATGAAGAAGCGCTTCAGCCCCGGCATCCGCTCGACCGCGGCCAGGCCGAGGTCGCGTGCGAGGCGCACCGGAGCAAGGTCGGTCGAGAACAGGCGGTTCAGCCCGTCCATCACCGTGCCCATGACGACGGAGTCCAGCCGGCGCCAGCGCTCGTAACGGGCCAGCAATTCGCCATCGCCGGGATCGAGGCCGATGCGCATGCCCTCGGCCAGCACTTCGGCGAGGGCGGCGACATCGCGAAGGCCAAGGTTGAGGCCCTGCCCCGCGATCGGGTGCAGGCCGTGGGCGGCATCGCCGACCAGCACCAGCCGTGTGTCGGCGAAATGCGCGGCGATGTGGAAGGCGAGCGGATAGGAAAAGCGCGGCCCGACCGAGCGGACATCGCCGAAATGATCGCCGAAGCGGCGGCGCAATTCGGCGTCGAAGCCCTGTTTGTCCATCTGCATCATGAGGGGCGCGAGATCGCTGGCTTCCGTCCAGACCAGGGACGAGCGGTTGCCGGTCAGGGGCAGGATGGCGAAGGGGCCGGCGGGCAGGAAATGCTCGTGCGCCAGGCCAAGGTGCGGCCGCTCGTGTTCCACCGTGGTGACGATGCCGACCTGCGGATAGGCCCAGCCGATGCTGCGGATGCCCGCTTCCTCGCGCAGGGGCGAGTTGCGGCCGTCGCAGGCGACGATCAGACGCGCGGCGATGGTACGACCATCGGCGAGAAAGGCGCGGGCACCGGCGGCATCGCGGCTGGTGCCGGTCACCCGGGCGGGAGCGATCGTGGTGATCGCCGGAATGCCGGCGATGGCCTGGTTGAGGACGTGGCGGGCATGGCGGTTCTCGACCATCAGGCCAAAGGGATCGCGGCCGATGTCGCCGGCATGGAAATGCAGCGAAAGCGGCGAGGCCCTTTCGCCCGGCCGCCCGTCCGAGACCTTGATGTCCAGGATCGGCTGGCCCGCGGCGGCGAGACCGTCGTAAAGGCCGAGAGCGCGGAACAACTGGCAGGAGGCATGGGCGATCGCGGTCGCCCGTCCGTCGAAGGTCGGCGCCAGTGTCTTCTCCGGCGCGACATCATCGACAAGGGCGACGGAGAGCCCGGCGCTGGCAAGAGCGATCGCCGTGGTGAGGCCGATGAGGCCGCCACCGACGACGAGCGCATCGGCGGAAAGATCGTTGGTTGGGGCGGGAGCGATCGGATCTTCGGTCATGGGCAGGATATTGCTCGCCTGCGCGGCCATGTCCAGCGTCGCCCCAAGAACATGCCACCTCAAAACATAACGCCCGGCCGACGGGGGGTCGGCCGGGCGCAGTCGCGTTTTGAGGCGCGGACGATACCGAGGGGGGGAAGGTATCGTCAGGGGCGGCGCCGGGCAGATTGGGGGGGATCCCGCCGCCGTCCTGTTGAAGTGAAGATGGGACCAAACCCCGCGGGATTCAACGCCAAGCCTCATGCATCGGCTGCACCCCAGCGATGCGGGTCCCCCCGGCGGCCGGTAACGGTTCCTGAACCTCTCACTCGTTGGCGGCGGCGGCCATGCGCTCCGACCGCTGACGCTCGACCATCGCCCGTTTCTGCACGAGAGAGGCCGCGATCACACCGATGGCGACGATGCTGATCATGATCGTCGACAGGGCGTTGATCTCGGGCTTAACCCCCAGTTTCACCGCCGAGAAGATCTTGACCGGCAGCGTGTCCCAGCCCGGGCCCGAGGTGAACGAGGTGATCACCACATTGTCGAGCGAGAGGGTGAAGGACAGCAGCCAGCCCGACACCAGGGCCGGCGCGATAATCGGCAGGGTGATCACGAAGAAGGTCTTGAACGGCGTCGCCCCCAGGTCCTGCGCCGCCTCCTCGATCGAGCGATCGAAGGAGACGAGGCGGGACTGAACGACGACCGCGACATAGGACATGCAGAAGGAAGTATGGGCGAGGATCATCGTGCCGAGGCCCCGGCCCCAGTCGACGGCGACGAAGAGCAGGAGAAGCGACAGGCCCGTGATCACCTCGGGCATGACCAGCGGCGCGTAGATCATGCCCGAGAACAGGGTGCGCCCGCGGAAACTGGTGAAACGGGCCATGACGAAGCCCGCGATCGTGCCGAGGATCACCGACAGGGTGGAGGTGCAGGCGGCAAGGATCAGCGAGACCCAGGCCGCCCCCAGCAGATCCTCGTTCTGGAACAATTCGCCATACCATTTCAGCGAAAAGCCGCCCCAGACATTCACCAGCCGGCTCTCGTTGAAGGAGAAGAAGACGAGGATGAGGATCGGGATGTAGAGGAAGGCGAAACCGAAGGTCAGCGCCGCCAGATTGATCTTGGTCAGGCCCTTGGTCATTGGCCGGCCTCCTGCAGGCGCGCCTGCTGACGCTGGAACAGCACGATCGGTATGATGAGGATCGCGAGCAGGATGACGGAGACCGCCGCCGCCAGCGGCCAGTTGCGTTCGCTGGCGAAATCGGTGAACAGCTTGCGGCCGATCACGCGGACATTGTCGCCGACCATCAACTCGGGGATGACATATTCGCCGACCGCCGGAATGAAGACGAGGAAACAGCCGGCGATGATGCCGGGGATCGCCAGCGGCACTGTCACCACCCAGAAGGCCTTGATCGGCCGGCAGCCGAGGTCGGCAGCCGCCTCGAGCAGCGACATGTCCATCCGCTCGAGATTGGCATAGAGCGGCAGGATCATGAACGGCAGGTAGGAATAGACGATGCCGATATACATCGCCCATTCGGTCGACAGGATGCGCAGCGGATCGTCCGGCGAGATGACGCCGATCGCGATCAGGAAGGTGTTCAGCAACCCGCCCTCGGTCTTCAGGATCACGATCCAGGCATAGACACGGATCAGGAACGAGGTCCAGAACGGCAGGATCACCAGCATCAGCAGGGTCGGCCGGATGCTCTCGTCCGCCCTCGCCATGGCATAGGCCATGGGAAAGCCGATGATGAGGCAGAGCAGGGTCGAGATCGCCGCGATCTTGGCCGAGTTCAGATAGGCCCGGACATAGGTATCCTCGGACAGGATGATCCAGTAGTTGCCGAGGTTCAGCTTGATGTTGACGAAATATTCGAAGCCGTCATCGACCATCTCGATGAGATCGGTATAGGGCGGTATCGCCAGCGCCGTCTCGGCGAAGCTGATCTTGAGGACGATCAGGAAGGGGATCAGGAAGAAGGCCAGCAGGAAGCCATAGGGAATGGCGATGACCATGCCCCGGCCGGAAAAGCGCGTCGCCACCCACAGGATATAGGGCGCGGCCCAGGCCAGCTTGCCGCGATGCAGGCGGAAGTGCAGCCATTCCGCGAAGCCGCCCGCGTCATGGCTGATGAGGGCGGCGGAGGGCCGATCGTCGGTATCGTCGCCCGCGCTCATGACACCAGCACCACCGCGCTGTCCGGCGCCCAGGTCAGAAAGACTTCGTCGTTCCAGGTGATCGGCCGGTCGCGCAGGCGGGTCCGGTTGGCGACCGCCGCCGTGACCTTCAGGCCGCTTTCCAGCTTCACATGATAGATCGTCAGATTGCCGAGGTAGCCGATATCCCAGACCGTGCCCTTGATGCAGTTGTAGGCGGGATCGTCGGGCGCGATCAGGCCGACATCGATCTTCTCGGGCCGGACGGCGACCCAGACGGTGGCGCCCGCCGCCGCCGAGGTGCCGCGATCGACATAGATGTTCGTGCCCGCGTCGGCCGAGGTGATGATGACATGATCGGGCGCGACATCGGCGAGGCGGCCCTCGAACATGTTCACGTCGCCGATGAATTCGGCGACATAGCGGCTGTTCGGATATTCGTAGATCTCGGTCGGGGTCGCGACCTGGGCGATGCGGCCGTGATTCATCACCGCGATGCGGGACGAGACGGTCATCGCCTCCTCCTGGTCGTGGGTGACGATGACGAAGGTGATGCCGACCTGTTCCTGGATGTTCATCAGCTCGAACTGGGTCTGTTCGCGCAGCTTCTTGTCGAGAGCGCCGAGGGGCTCGTCGAGCAGCAGCATCTTCGGTTTCTTGACGAGCGAGCGGGCGAGGGCGACGCGCTGGCGCTGCCCGCCCGAGAGCTGGTGCGGCTTGCGCTTGCCGAATTTGGTCAGCTGGACGAGGGTCAGCATTTCCTCGACCCGGCGGTTGCGTTCCTCCTTGGGCACGCCGTCCTGGCGGAGGCCGAAGGCGATGTTATCCTCGACCGTCATGTGCGGAAACAGAGCGTAGGACTGGAACATCATGTTCACCGGCCGCTCGTAGGGCGGCACGGTCGACATGTCGACGCCGTCAAGCTCGATCCGGCCCGATGTCGGACGCTCGAAGCCCGCCAACATGCGCAGCAGGGTGGTCTTGCCGCAGCCCGACGGACCGAGCAGCGAGAAGAACTCCCGCTGGTAGATGTCGAGGTTCATGTTGTCGACGGCGACGAAGTCGCCGAACGTCTTGGTGACGTTCACGATACGGATATAGGGCTTCGCTTTCGGGTCGTTCCACGGCTCGAAAGGTACCCTGGCGGCGCTCGCCGTGTTCATGCCCCAAACCCCCCACGCCCGATCTTCCGGGTCAAAGCAGACGAAACGAAAGAGGCCGGCGTCAGGTCCTGGCGCCGGCCCCGATATCAGGCGATCACTCGCCCAGTTTGATGGTTTCCCAGATCTTGTTGAGGATCCGCTGCTCCTTCTGGGAGTAGGCGGTGATGAGGAAGAGGGTCTTCATCGTTTCCGGCGTCGGATAGATGCCGGGGTTCGAGGTGACGGCGGCATCCATCAGCGGCTTCGCGGCGGCATTGCCGTTGGCATATTGGGTGGCGGCCGAATTCCGGGCGATCACCTCGGGCTTCATCATGTAGTCGATGAAGGCATGGGCGGCCTCGGGGTGCGGCGCATCGGCGAGGATCGCCATCGAGTCGAACCACAGCTGGGCGCCTTCCTTCGGCACCGAGAAGGCAACCTCGACACCCGACTTGGCGGCATCGGCGGCGGTCTTGGCCTGGAAGACGTCACCGTTCCAGGCGATGGCGAGACAGATGTCGCCGGTCGCCAGCTTGTCGATCATCGACGAGCCTTCGAAACGGGTGATGAAGGGACGGATCTTCTCGAGGATGGGCAGGGCTTTCTTCAGCACCACCGGGTCCTTGGAATTGGGGTCCTCGCCGATCGAGCGCAGCACGGCGGGGATCACTTCGTCGGGTGCGTTCAGGATGGCGATGCCGCAATCCTTGAACTTTGAGGCAACTGCGGGATCGAAGACGATCTTCCAGGAATCGACCGGGGCGTCCGGCATGATTTCCTTGATCTTCTTCACATTGTAGCCGATGCCGGTGATGCCCCACATGTAGTCGATGGCGTGTTCGTTGCCGGGATCGAACAGCGCCAGCTTCTCGGTGATGGCGGGGTCCATGTTGCCGAGGTTCGGCAGCTTGGCCTTGTCGAGCTTCTGATAGGCGCCGGCCTTGATCTGGCGCTCGAGGAAGGCGCCCGAGGGGAAGACCACGTCATAGCCCGACTTGCCGGCCAGGATCTTGGCCTCCAGCGTGTCGTTCGAATCGAAGGTGGAATAGACGACCTTGATGCCGGTTTCTTTTTCGAATTCGGCCAGGGTGGCGTCGTCGATATATTCTTCCCAGTTGTAGACGTTGACGACCTTTTCCTCGGCCTTCGCGATACCCGCGAAGGCGACGGCGGCCGTCAGCGTCGAGAGCAGACAGGACTTGAGCGAGAATGGCATCGATCGACCTCCGTTTATCACGTCCCCCGCTGGGGACGCCCGAGCGCAAGTCTTCCCGATCGCGCTCTGCAGCGATTAGAACCGCGATGGGCAGGAATGGTCAACATGCCCGCGGCGTCGAATTGGATCGGCGGGGCAACTCGATGCCCGACCGACCGACAGACGACGGGTTCAGACGCGGCTGATCACGCGCTCGCGGCGCAGCATCGGGAAGGCTCCGCCGTTGTCGCGGGCGAGGGCGAGGGTCCATTTCACGCCGGGCGCCATGCGGGCGGCGGTCTCGATCTGACTCTGCCACCATTTCGCGCTCTGGTGCGTCAGATGGGCCGAGTCGGCTGCGGCGAGGTTCGCGATGCCGCGGCAGTTGACCGAGATGAATAGGCTCTTCCGCGCGGCCTTGAACAGGGCCGCCAGCACCCAGGGGATGTCGTCTTCAGGATAGCGCTCCAGAAGATCGACCGCGGCGACGACATCGGCCGGAGCGATGGCATCGAATGTCGCGGGTATCGCCACCGAACCGCCGCCGGCGAGACGGCGTATTCGCGCCTGTACGGCCGGCGCTGGCGGCCGCGCGGGCGAAGGCCCGCCCCGTTGCCGGAGCGCGAGGAAATCGGGGCTGGGAGTCGCGGCGCTGAAGATGGTGTAGCCTGCCGCGTCGGCCTCGGCCTCCAGCGCATGCCAGAAGTGGCCTTCTGTATTGTGCTGGTACTTGAACAACTCGGGGAAAGGATGCCAGGGCTGCTTGTAAAGTGTCGTGTAGTGCAGGAGCCTGGACTGGCCCGGGGTGAACTCGAAATCCCGTGCATTCCAGTCACCCGCCATCGATCCCCACAGCCCGGCTCCGGCCGCGAGTTTCTGGAAATGGACACTGCTGTGAACGCGATGGGCTTCGTCTTCGTGCCAGACGCTGGCGAGTCGTTCGCAGTCGATCAGCATCACCGAGCTTTCCTCGTCGCTGATCGCGAGGGCGGCGGCCCCCTTCATGTCGAGGTCGAACAATTCGGCGGGGTCGGCGAAATAGATCTGGTCGACGTCATTGTAGATCGCCCGCCCCGCCCGGCCGGCGAGATCGGGAATGGCGTAGCGGTAGCTGGTGAAGCCGGTCCACCAATTATTGCGATCGAAGCCGGTGAGATCCTTCATCAGGTGGATCTCGTAGGCCCGCGCCGGATCGCGATGCTTGAGGATCGAGAAGACCAGCACGCGCTCAGCCCGGTATTGTTCGGGCTCGGTGCCGACGAAGATGCGCACCGGCGGCTTGTCGCTGGGCGTGACGCCGACGACCGGCGGCAGGGAGACGAGGACCGGCCGCTCACGCCAGCCCTGGATCCGGTCCGGCTTCTTGCCGGTCAACCGGAAGCGCAGGGTGCGGTAACGGCGGGGACTGCGGAAGGAACTTTGGGCAACGGGGGCAGGGCTCATTTCTGCGGCTCTTTCCGGAAAGGCTTGCGGAGGCAGACCGAACTCTCCTTGAACATTATCTCGACGCCGGGAGTCGCCGCGACAAATTCATCGACGGCGCGGTGGCAGCCGGAATAGGAACGGTAGTCGTCGAAGATGATGACACCGCCGGGCGACAGTCTCGGCCAGATCCTGTCCATGCACAGGCGGACGGGATCATACCAGTCGCAATCGATATGGGCGAAGGCGATTGGCCCTTCCGGCCACAGCGTATCCTCGAACAGGCCTTTGACGAGGCGAATCCGGTCGCGTTCTGGATCGATGCCGAAGCGTGCCAGATTGGCGATCACGGTGTCTCGCAGGTCGCCGCGATAGCCGTAATAGGTGTCGCCGCCAAGGCCTTTCGACTGGCCTGACGCGATCTCGGCATAGCGTTCGTGGGCATCGCCGCCATCCTTTTCGCCGGGTGGCGGGATGGTGTCGAAGACGTCATAGAGGGTGAGCGGCGTTGCCGGATCCTTCAGCCGGCCGATCAGGGTGGCCGAGCCGCCGAGCGCGACCCCGGCTTCGAGCCAGGCGCCGGGCGTGGCGGTCGCTCGCACGAGGCAGGCCATCTCGGCGATACGCCGCAGCTTCGGGATGCCGACATAGGTGATGTTGGCGGCGCGGATCGCGCGGAGCAGCGTGCCTTCAGGGCCAAAGCGGGAACGCAGCCGCAGCCGCAGGCGAAGGAGCCGGTCAAGCAGCCGGGCGCTGGCGGTCATGCCGGAATTCCCTGTCGTTTCAAGCTGTCGGTGAAGGCTTGCATTGTGCCGAAATGCTGGCGCGCCTTGCTCCGCAGGCTTTCGAAATCGAAATCCATGTCGCGGTCGAGGGTGTCGGGCCGGCTCAGCGGGAAGCCGAGGAAATCGGCGAACCCGGTCGAGCGGCCGTCGACGGGCACGAGGAAACTGCGCCGGTTCTGGCTCAGCATGTGAAGATGGGCATGCAGACGGCTGCCGATGTGCAGATCCATGCCGCGATAGAATTCGATTCCCGCAGCCGCTGTGCCCGGAAGCACGATCTCGAAGCCGAGCCGGCGTGCCGCCCGCAGCAGGCGGGGACGGGGATGGCCCAGATGGCGCAGGCCAGGCAGGACATCGACCAGCCTGTGCAGCGGCTTAGGCTGGCCCATCGGCTGATGCAGGACGAGAAAGCGTCTGGCGCTCGGGAAGCGGCGGGCGACGAAGTCCAGCACCCGGGTCTCTCGGGTGAGAAAATCGCCCTGGTCGGTGATCGTCACCGCGATCCGATCTTCGCCCTCGTGAAACCTTATACCGTCGAGCAGGGGGCGGTCGTAGAGCACGGGACAACCGGTCATCAGGAAACGGCCGGCCAGGTCGGGGAGGAGACGTTCCAGCAGGGCGACCGTGCGTGGGCAGCGCCAGGACGAGAATTCGATCCGCTGGTGGATCAGGCGCAGGATCGCCTCGGTATTGGCGGAAAACCCCTGGTTGCGCTCGGCCCTGCCATAGAGGCCGACGCCGAAGGGCACCACCCGCAGGCTGCCCGCCGCCAGTTCTTCCGCCCGCAGTCCGGGCCAAATCGAATAATCGTCGGTCAACTGGTTCGCGCCGGCGATGACAAGCGCGCTGCTGCCCGCGATGACGGCGCGCGCCGCCGCCGAGGGGACTTCCCGTGTCGTGAAGCAATGGCCGGGGGCGAAGGCGCCGATCCGGCGTTCGATCGCATGCAGGATGAAGCCGTCGCCGATATTGACACCCTTCCGCATGCCGGGCGGGATGATGTAGGGCGTAAGGACCGAGGCTTTGTTGTCGCCGCTCATCGGCAGGCCCATACCATGGCCCTGGCCGCGTCATCGGTGCGGCGCTCGACAATCTTGAAGCCTGCGGCACGGATCATCGCCTCGACGTCGGCTGCTGGCAGCTGGCGCCGCCAGCCCATCTTGGCGCGCTTGCTGCGACTGAGCGGGCGCAGGTCGCTGACCGCGTGGCTGACGATCATGGTGCCCGCCAGCGGGCGCAGCCGGGCGAGCAGGGCGGCGGGGTCGCGCAGGCACTCGATCAGGCCGACGACGAGGACGAGGTCGATCATCCCGGGCGGCGCCGAGGTTTCGGGGTCGAGCGGGCGCACCGCCGGCAGCGACGGATGGGAATCGAAGGGTTGGTAATCGCAGTCGAGTCCGCGGCCGCGCAGATCGTCTCCGATCAGGGCATCGCCGCATTCGAGATCGGCGACCACCAGGCGTCCAGTCCCCCCGAGGCCCGCCGCCAGTTCGGCGACGGTGGGCGCCAGGCTGCGGCGCTGGGCTGCCGCATTGGCCTTGGCGCCGAAGCGCCGATTGGCCTTACGGTAGGCGCGACGATAGCGGCCAAGGGCGAAGGCGAGGGCGAAGGCGGCGGCAAGCCGCGCCGGCAGCGATGCGGCGCGTGGCGCGCCCGCGCTGAAATAGAGCGACCAGAAGGGTGCCATCATCACCTTGCGCGCCCCCTTGAAGTGCAGCACCGGCCGTCCTGCATAGCGATCCATGATGGCGATGGGCGTTTCCTCGGGCGAGAAATTCCAGATATCGCAGGAAACCCAGGCAATGCGGATGCCGTCGCGCACCACTTCGCCTTCCTCGGCCGTATTGTCGAGCGGCAGGTCGACCGCCTCGGCGAGGGCCATCTGATCGCCGAACCAGCCGGCACCGTCGCGGTGCGCGGCCTCGTAGCGGTCCAGCACGCGCCGCATGAAACGGCGGGCTGCCTCGGGTCGGCGATTGTTGAAGAAGATCGCGCCACCGTTGAACGGCTGCATCAATTCATCGCCGCGCCAGGTCAGGCAGACGTCGAAATCCCGCGCGAAGAGTGGCGCCAGCGAGCCGTTCAGCAGAATGTCGGCATCAAGGAAGGCGACGGGCCGGTCGAAGCGATCGCTTTCGAGAAAGCGGCATTGGGCGCGTGTGCGCTCCAGCATTAATTCGCTGAAATTCACCGGTCCGGAAAGGCGCGTGAAGGGCAGGGAAATCGCGCCGAGGTCCGTCTTGTCGTCGGTCATCACCGAAAGACGGGCATCCGCGTCGAACAGTCGGACCGAGCGGAACAGGAGATCGGTCATTTCCGCCCCGCCTGGCCCGGGGATGCGTCCCATGGCGGCGGCCGGACGATCGGCGTGGAATACGGAAACTTCGTAGGACATCAGGAACATCGGCCCCGGGACGATCATGGCGCGTCTTCTAGCACAGGCCGGTGGCTTCTACAAAAGGACCGTCAGGACAGGAGCCCTGCCGCCCGGATCTCTTCGAGGAAATCGACCGACCAGCAATGCTGCGCCGGCATGATCCCCTGGGCGGCGAACCGGGGCGGCGTCTCCGGGGTCAGGTCGACAAGGGCGATGCGGCGCATTTTGGTCTGCTGCAAAAGAAAGCTGGCGATCCTCGGCGACCAGGGCACCTGGGTGCCCAGCAGGACGAAGACCGGCTTCCCGGTGTTGATCGCGTCCGAGACCATGGAGACGCTTTCGGCGGTGGTGATCACCGTGTCGGCGTCGACGATCTCCTGGACATAGCGATCCTTTGCCGCAGGCTCGCCGAAGACGAGAAGGCGCACCGGCATATCCGCCAGCCGCCGTCGCAGGCCCTCCACCACGCGCGCGGCGGTCCGGGGCGCGGTCAGCACCGTGATGTTCAGGGCCGGGTCCTCGGCGCCACGGGCGACCAATTCGCCGAGGTCGCGCCAATAGGCATCCTCGTAACGGATTTCGTCGCTGTCGCCACCGAGGAGGAACAGGATGCGGCGTCGCCCGTCTCCGGGGCTGGCGTTCGGCAGACCGGCCCGCAGCAGCCTTGTGGAGGCGATGGGCAGGCCGATCTCGTCCGGCCTGACGATATGGCCCTGATGGGCGACCACGGCGGCGAAAAGCGCGCGGTCCATCCGCTTCGGCGTGCCGAGATGGACCGCCGGCACGCGCCACAGGGCGGCGATGAAGGCGCCCACCGCCTCGCCCCGGCCGAGGGTGGAGACGACGGCGGCGACGCGCATTGCCGGCGGCGCGTCGCCGGTGAACAGCAGCGGCCACAGGCGGCGGCCGAGGCTTGGCGTGGCCGGACAGCGGCGGCGCCAGCGCAGCCAGGGATTGAGCAGAAGGGTGAGGGCGGCGAGGCGCAGATGGCCCCGGACCATGACGATCTCGCCGCCGCAGGTCCCAGCCAGCGCCGAGGCGAGGCCGATCGCATTATCGCGATCCCCGGCCTTGTAATGATCGACGACGAGAAACAGAGGCGCTTCCGCGGGAAAGGGCGACGGCCCGCCGGTAGCCCCGCCGCTTGCCCCACGGGTTGCATTGATCAGGGAAGGCATTCAATGTCCCGGCCGGCTCGCAAGGCGCCGGCTTGACAGGCTCGCCGAACTATCCTGAAAGTCGCCATTTCCAAAAGGGGCGGAAACCGCATGAGCAAGACAAACGAGAAGGACGGTCCGCAGGCTGTCCCGCCCTTGTCGTGCTATATTCGCACACTGAACGAAGAGCGCAATATCGAGGCCGTGGTGCGCGCCGCGCGCCGGGTCGTCGCCGAAGTCGTCGTGGTCGATTCGGGTTCGACCGACCGCACGGCGGCGCTGGCCGAGGCGGCGGGCGCCCGCGTCGTGGTCAATCCCTGGCCGGGCAACGGTTTCCAGAAACAGGTGGGCGAGGCCGCCTGCGCCAACGACTGGGTGCTGGACCTCGATGCCGACGAAGTGGTCTCGCCCGAACTCGCGGCCGAGATCGCGGCGCTCTTCGCCAAGGGCGAGCCGCCCCTCGGCGTCTATGAAATCGATCTGACCTGCGTGCCGCCGGTGGGCGAGCCCTGGTACGATTTCGACCATGCCTTCCGGCGCAAGCTCTACGACCGCCGCCGTTTCTCGATGCCGGGGCACAAGGTCTGGGACCAGCTCGAACTGCCGGCCGGCACCAAGGTCGGCCGCCTGCGCGCCACCCTGATGCATTACGCCTTCCGCGACATCGCCCATGTCGTCGCCAAGCTGAATGGCTACAGCACCATGGGGGCGCGGGACGGCAAGCGGAAGACCAAGGGCAAGCTGCTGTTCCGCATCTGGTGCGCGCTGCCGTTCTATTTCTTCAAGCATTATGTCCTGCGCGGCCTGTGCCGGGCCGGGACCTATGGCTTCATCATCGCCGCTTCCGCCGCCTATGGCCGCTGGCTGCGTGATGCCAAGATGTATGAGGCGATCCGGATCGAGGAGCGCAGGCTTCGCGAAGGCGGGCGCTGACGAGGCGTTTTCCAACTGCGTCATCCCGGCGAAGGCCGGGATCTCGCGCCGCCAAGGGCGTCTCACTCGTCGAAAGACCCCGGCCTTCGCCGGGGTGACGATAAGGGGGGCGGCTTCAGCGCTTCGCTTTCAGGGCGGCCTTGCCGGCCGCGTACATGTCTTCGATCAGGGCGGCGACGGCGGCGGGGGCGTAGTGGCTGGCGGCATAGGCCCGGCCTTGCCGCGCCCGGGCGAGGCGATCCGCGTCGTCCGCCATCAGAAGCCGCAGGGCGGCGGCGATCTCGTCCACCGTCGCGTCGTCGATATGAAGGGCGCCGGACGCTTCCGGCGCGACCTCGGGCAGGGCGCCGCCCTTCTTGCACACGATCAGCGCATCGCCGTTCATCATGCCCTCGACCGCGACCCGGGCGAAGGCTTCGGCATGGCGCGACGGAATCGCCAGGATCGCCGCCCGGCGCATCCAGTCCATCGTCTCCGGGAAGGGCCGGGGGCCGAGGAAGGCGATATTCGGATGGCTGGCGACCGCGGCCAGGAAGGCGCGCTGGTAATCGCTCGGATGGCTGCAGTCGGTGGTGCCGATCTGGAACGCGCCGATGGCGACCGCTTTCCAGTCCGGGAAATCGGGCAGCACGCGGGCCGCCGCCTCGGCGAAGGCGGTGGCGCCCTTGCCGCCGTTGATCCGGCCGACGAAGAGGGCGAGTTTCTCCTTGGCGGCGAAGATCGCCTCGTCGGTCTCGGCCGCCGCCGCGCAGTCGACGACATTGGGGATGCGGTGGACGAGCTCGCGCGGCACGGCCGGCGCCGCCTCGTAAAGGCGCTGCTCGATCCAGTCGCTGAGGGCGACGATGCCGGCGAGGCGGTGCAGGCTGCCGCCGATATTCTTGGGCGGCCGCAATTCCTTCATCGACATGGGATCGTTGTGCAGGAACAGGAACACCGGAATCTCCGGGAATTCCTTCTGCAGCATGACCGCCAGCAGGGGCCGGTTGTGGACCTGGATCACGTCGGGCTTGGCCGCGCGCAGGGCCCGGCGCACGCCCTCGAAATAGAACAGCGCCTCCCAGCCCATGACATAGGCGGCGGCGAGGCGCGTGGTGAAAAAGAAGGGCCGCACCGGTCGCAGCCGGGCGGCCTTCAGCGGGTCGGTGACGGCGGTGCCGAAGACGGTCGTCGTCGCCTTGGAGACCCCGGCGAGTTGATCGACGCAGAGGGCGATCGCCCCCGCCGTCGTCACGGAATAGCGTTCCTTGAAGGGAATCACATCGACGACATGCGGGGGGACATGCAAGGGCTCTCTCCCGGTCAGGCGGGGGGCAGGGCTTCCCCGACGAGGCGGGTGATCGCCTCGCCGAGGTCGATCACCGTCTGTTCGCCGCCATGCAGCTTGCGCAGCGCCACCTGACGGTTCTCCGCCTCGCGGCGACCGAGGACCAGCATATAGGGCGCCTTGGCCAGCGAATGCTCGCGGACCTTCAGGTTGATCTTCTCGTTGCGCAGGTCCGTCTCGACCCGGAGGCCCTTCTCCTTCAGGAGCTGGGCGACTTCGGCGGCGTAATCGTCGGCGTCCGAGGTGATGGTCGCGACCACGACCTGGGTCGGCGCCAGCCACAGCGGCAGGTGACCGGCGTAATGCTCGATCAGGATGCCGATGAAACGCTCGAGGCTGCCGAGGATCGCCCGGTGCAGCATGACGGGGCGCTGCCTCGAGCCGTCGGCGGCGATATAGCTGGCGTCGAGGCGCTGGGGCAGCAGGCTGTCGAGCTGATGGGTGCCGCACTGCCAGGTCCGGCCGATCGCGTCGCGCAGGTGGAATTCGATCTTCGGGCCATAGAAGGCGCCGTCGCCCACCGAGACCTCATAGGACAGGCCGGCGGCGGAAATCGCGGCGGCGAGATCGCCCTCGTTCTTGTCCCATTCCTCCTCGGTGCCGATGCGCTTTTCGGGGCGCGTCGCCAGGATCACCTTGAAGTCCGAGAAGCCGAGGTCGGCATAGACCGATTCCAGCAGTCGGCAGAACTTCTTCGTCTCCTCCACCACCTGATCGGCGGTGCAGAAGATATGGGCGTCGTCCTGCACGAACTGGCGCACGCGCATGATGCCATGCAGCGCGCCCGAGGGCTCGTTGCGATGGCAGCAGCCGAATTCCGCCATGCGGATCGGCAGGTCGCGGTAGGAAACGAGGCCCTGCTTGAAGATCTGGACATGGCCGGGACAGTTCATCGGCTTCACGCCGAACATGCGCTTGCCGTCGTCGACCGGCACTTTCAGCATGTTGTCGCCATACATCTCCCAGTGGCCCGAGGCGATGTAGAGCGAACTGTCGACCAGTTGGGGCGTCCGCACTTCCTCGTAGCCATCCGCCTCGATCTTGCGGCGGATGTAGTTCTCGAGCACGCGGTACAGCGTCCAGCCCTTGGTGTGCCAGAAGATGGAGCCGGCGGCCTCTTCCTGCAGATGGAACAGGTCCATCTCGCGGCCCAGCTTGCGGTGGTCGCGGCGCTCCGCTTCCTCAAGCCGGAAGAGATAGTCCTTCAGCTCCTTCTCGTCGCGCCAGGCGGTGCCATAGATGCGCTGGAGCATGGCGTTGCGATGATCGCCGCGCCAATAGGCGCCGGCGACCTTCATCAGCTTGAAGCCATGGCCGAGCTTGCCCGTCGCGGGCAGGTGGGGGCCGCGGCACAGGTCGATGAAATCGCCCTGGCGGTAGAGGCTGATTTTCTCGCCCGCCGGAATGTCGCGGATGATCTCGGCCTTGTAGATCTCGCCCTTGTTCAGGAAGAAATCGGCGGCTTCGTCGCGGTCCCAGACTTCGCGCGCGATCGTCTCGTTGCGGTCGACGATCTCGTGCATCCGCTTCTCGATCACCTCGAGGTCGGCGGTGGTGAAGGGCTCGTCCCGCGCGAAATCGTAGTAGAAGCCGTTCTCGATCGACGGGCCGATGGTGACCTGGGTGCCGGGGAACAGCTCCTGCACCGCCTCGGCCATGATATGCGCGCAGTCGTGGCGCAGCAGGTCGAGCGCATCGTCGGACTTGCGGGTGACGATGTCGACCCGGGCGTCCCGTTCGATCACATGGGCGAGGTCGACCAGAAGGCCGTCCACCCGCATGGCGAGGGCGGCCTTGGCGAGACCGGGACCGATGTCGGCGGCAAGGGTAGTGCCACTGACCGGCCCCGGATAGGAGCGCAGGCTGCCGTCCGGCAGGGTCAGCGATACCGACATGATAGTGGTCTCCGATCCGAAGGTTGGGCCGGCAACTTCGACGGATGCAGGCCGACTGTCAAGGCGCAGCCTGTCGCCCCGGTCCTGTCGCTTGCTCATGGCAGGGCGGAGCGCCGCCCTCAGGGCGTGGCGGCCAGCAGATAACCGCCGTCCTCGGCGCGGATGAGCGAGGCGCCGCCGGCCACCGCCTGGGCGAGCTTGCGGCGCAGGCGGTAGACATGGGTCTCGATCGTATGGGTCGCGATGGCCGCGCCATAGCCCCAGACTTCGGCCAGCAGGATATCCCGGGGCACCACGCGGCCGATGGCGGCGGCGAGGCGGGTCAGGATCTGGGTTTCCTTGTCGGTCAGGCGCACGGTCTCGCCCCCGGCGCCGACGAGGGTGCGGGACGAGGCGAAAAGCCGGCACGGCCCGATGTGCAGCGCCCCGGCCCCGGCGGCGAGGCCGGCGCGCACGCCATCGATC
>NZ_JBAQRT010000003.1:0-22421 GCF_049306435.1 Zavarzinia sp. | reverse complement strand
GCGCCTGCCGGTCGACATGCGCGAGGTCGGCGCGCCGGTCGATGGCGCCATGCTGGCCGCCGTCGTTTCCGCCTCGGCGGATCCCGTCGCCGCGCTGATGGCGATCGGGCCGGGGGACCCGGGCTATCTCGCGCTGAAGGCGCTGCTGGCCGATTACCGCGCGATCGCGGCCGCGGGCGGCTGGGCCGCCGTGCCGTCCGACGGTCCGAAGATCGAACCCGGCGCCTATGACGGCCGTATCCCGGCGATCCGTGCCCGTCTCGCGGCGACCGATGGCGCCATGGCCGACAGCGCGCAGCCCAATCACTACGACGCCGGCCTCGAGACGGCGGTGAAGCGCTTCCAGACCCGCCACGGCCTGAAGAGCGACGGCGTCATCGGCAAGCAGACCCTCGAGCATTTGGCCAAGCCGGTCGAATACCGCATCCGCCAGATCCTGGTGAACATGGAGCGCAAGCGCCAGCGGTTGGACGATCTCGGCCCCAACCGGATCATCGTCAATATTCCCGAATTCACCCTGCGCTACTGGGAAGACGGCGTGATCGCCTTCGAGACCCCGGTCGTCATCGGCCGGCAGGAGCGCAAGACCCCCCTGCTGCAGAGCAAGGTCACCAATGTCGTCCTCAATCCGCCGTGGAGCGTGCCCGCGCGCAACGCCGGCGAGGACATCGTGCGCAAGCAGATCAACGATCCGAATTATCTGATCGATCACGGCTATACCGTCTATTTCAACGGCGAGCCGATCGATCCGACGACGGTGGACTGGACCCAGGTGCCGCGCAGCCGCTCGATCCCCTATCGCCTGCGCCAGGCGCCGGGCGACGGCAATTCGCTCGGCCGGCTGAAGATCAACTTCAAGAACGATTACGCCGTCTATCTGCACGACACGCCCGACAAGCATCTGTTTACCCGCGATTACCGGGCCCTGTCGTCGGGCTGCGTGCGGGTGCGCGATCCGCTGGCGCTGGGCGCCCGGCTGCTGCGCGACGTCCCCGGCTGGAGCCGGGAGCGCATGGACACGACCCTCGCCAGCTCGACCTCGACGATCTTCGTCACGGTGAAGCATGACATTGGCGTGCGCCTGACCTATGTCACCGCCTGGGTCGATGGCGACGGCACGGTCCAGTTCCGCCAGGATCTCTACGGCATCGATTCCCGAATCGACAAGGGCCTCGGTCGCCCCGTGATGGTGGCTAGCGGGTTGTGACAACCATCGGTCCGGCGGGCCTCCCATGGGGGGCGCCGCCGGATTCAACCCCCCGATCGGGTGTGGCGGAAATGCCCCGCATGGGGAGAAATTTCGCATCCAAAACGAAGACAAGTTGACCGTATCGGGGTTGCCACAGGAGCCGCGGTGAGTAATCTCATGCCGTCAACGCATGGCAGCGTTGATTCGAGCAGGGATACCAGAGCGTCGGGCAAGACGCTGGAACCTAAGGGCAATCCGGCCGCGGGCAGGGGCAAAAATGCTCCGCGGTGGCGTAACGAAGGGTGCGAGAGATGGCGTTCGAGCGACTGTTCCGCCGCGTAGGTGCGAATGCGTTTACCTCTCAGGTTCCTTCCGTCGAAGCCTGCCCCGCCAATCCCCCCGATACCGTCACCAGCCGCCGCGGCTTCCTGAGCGCCGGCCTTGGCCTCGCCGCCGCCGCGATCGCCACCGGCGCGGTGATGACGCCGGGTGACGTTCTCGCCGCCGTGGGCGGCCCCCGCCGGCTTTCGCTTCGCAACATGAACACCGGCGAGAAGTTCAGCAGCGTCTATTGGCGCGACGGCTATTACGTCCAGGACTCGCTGCAGAAGCTGAACATCCTGTTGCGCGATCACCGGGCCAATGAAGTGCACCGCATCGATCCGCAGCTCTTCGACCTGTTGTCCGCCATGGGTCAGCGCATGAGCCTCGGCGGTTCGGAAATCCAGATCGTCTCGGCCTATCGCGCACCCCGCACCAATGCGATGCGCGCCGCCGAAAGCCGCGGCGTCGCCCAGAATTCCTTCCATATCCAGGGCATGGCCCTCGATATCCGCCTGCCGGGCCGCGACCTGAAGGGCATCTTCAACACCGCGGTTTCCATGGGGGAGGGCGGCGTCGGTTTCTATCGCCGTTCGGGCTTCGTCCATGTCGATACCGGCCCGGTGCGCACCTGGGGCGCCAAGAAGACCCGCGCCTGAGGGTGAACGGCCCGCCCTCCGGCGGGTCCTTTCATACGGTCTGACCTGAACCCATCACGAAATCGGCGGCGCTCATGAACAGCGCCGGTGGCGCGCGGACATGTTCGCCCGGTATTTCGTCGAACAGATGGGCGATGCCCTCGGCGTCGAGCAGGCGGCGCGCCGCCTCCATGCCGCCCGCCCGGGCCGAGGATTCATCGGCGCCCCGCAGCAATGCGAAGCGATAGCCCCGGAACGACAGGACCGACAGGCCGCCGCCATCGCGCCAGCCGCAGCGGCTGCCCATGACGATCGCGCCGCAATAGGCAGCCGGGCTCGCCAGCGACAGCGCCCAGGCAAGATCGCCGCCCAGCGAAAAACCCGCAAGACCGATCCGGCCGGGATCGAGGCCGAAGCGTGCGGTCTGCACCGCGACCGTCGCCGCCACCCGGTCGCGCCATTCGTCGACGGTCGCGGCGAACCGCTCCCCGCTCGCATAGTCGGACGAGGATGAGGAACCGGCCGGCAGCAGGGCGACGAAGCCGCCATGCGCGGCGTGCGCCTCGGCGTAATAGCGGTAGAGATCGGGGGCCGTGCCATCGGTCGCCGGCAGGAAAACGACCGCGGGCCAGGGGCCGCCGGCATCATGCCCGGGCGGCAGCACCACCCGTGTGCCGTCGTCCTGCAGCAGCCCGAAGTCACGCCGACGGGACATCAGGCCCGGCGGCGGAGCCGTGGCGCAGGCGGCGAGTCCCAGGGTGCAGGCGCCCGCCAGCAGGGCGCGCCGCGACGGCCGGGGGGAAGTCTCGATACGACCGGGCATCTCGGGCCTCTGGTGAATCGCAAGGCCTCATCATGCCGGAAATCGGACCACCTGGCCAGATCCCGCCAGGGATCGTTCGTCGCGCGATCGCAAGGGTTGCGCGACGGGAAGCGCCCTGCCCGCTGTCTTGAATATTTCCGAAAAGCGCGGTCGTTCTGAAATGTCCATGCAATAAAGCGCGACCACCATCCGCCCCGCGAAACAGGAGCGGCGAGGGGCCCGGTGCCACCGCCGAGGTGGCGGAAGGGCCCGCCGTCGCCCCGTTTCCGACCGGCCCCGCGACGGGGCTGCCGTGGCACCGCTTGAGGTGCGCTCGACATTGGCGCGGACCGTGTCGGCCGGGGGGCAATTCCGGCTGACCGGTCGCGTCGCCTTCAGTTGTGTAATCAGGAAGGGGATGAGTGATCATGACCGATAGTAACAGGCGAGATTTCTTGAAAAGTGTCGGCGCCGTCGCCGGCATGGCTTCCGCGATGTCGGCCTTCCCGGCCGTCATCCGCGAGGCGCTGGCGATTCCCGCCAACAACGCCACCAAGTCGATCAACGACGTCGAGCATGTGGTCATCCTGATGCAGGAGAACCGCTCGTTCGACCATTACTTCGGCACCATGCCGGGCGTGCGCGGCTTCGGCGACCGCTTCGGCATTCCGCTGCCGGACGGCCGCAACGTGTTCCAGCAGTCGAACGGCACGCGCATCGTTACGCCGTACCACCTCGACCAGACCAAGGGCAACGCCCAGCGCGTCAGCGGCACGCCGCACAGCTGGTCCAACGCCCAGGACGCCTGGAACAATGGCCGCATGGATCAGTGGCCGCGCTTCAAGCGCGACTGGTCCATGGGCCATTACGAAGAGGCCGAGCTGGATTTCCAGTACGCCCTCGCCAATGCCTTCACGGTTTGCGACTCCTACCACTGCGCCCTGCACGGTGGCACCAATCCGAACCGTCTGTTCCTGTGGACCGGCACCAACGGCCCGACCGGCGCCGGTGTCGCTTCCGTGACCAACGAATGGGACAGCCTTGGCCCGTCCACCGAAGGCTTCACCTGGAAGACCTATCCCGAACGCCTGCAGGAAGCCGGTGTGACCTGGAAGGTCTACCAGAACATGCCGGACAACTACACCGACAACTCCCTCCTCGGCTTCCGGGCTTACCGCAAGGCGAACGAAGATGTCGGCAATGAATCCGACGGCTCGCCCTACCTGCCGTACCGGGTCAACCACGAGAACCGCAATCCGCTCTACAAGGGCTGCGGCAACACCATGCCGAAGGGCGGTCTGCTCGAGGAATTCGCCGCGGACATCAAGGCCGGCCGCCTGCCGCAGGTGACCTGGATCGTCGCGCCGCCGACCTACAGCGAGCATCCCGGCCCGTCCAGCCCGGTGCAGGGGGCCTGGTACATCCAGGAAGCGCTGAATGCCCTGATCGCCTATCCGGACGTCTGGAGCAAGACCGCCCTCATCGTCAATTTCGACGAGAATGACGGCTTCTTCGACCATGCGCCCCCGCCCTGCGTTTTCTCGATGAACGCGGACGGCACGCCGGCCGGCGCGACGACCGTGAAGGCCTCGGAACTCGGTGTCGAACGCTTCACCCATCCGCATCCCGAAGGCACCACGGGTCAGCCGACCCCGGACGGCCGCACCTATGGCCCCGGCCCGCGCGTTCCCTGCTATGTCGTCTCGCCGTGGAGCAAGGGCGGCTGGGTGAATTCGGAAATGTTCGACCACACCTCGGTCCTGCGTTTCCTCGAAACCCGCTTTGGCGTCGCCGAAAGCAACATCAGCAGCTATCGCCGTGCCTTCGTCGGTGACCTGACCTCGGCCTTCAACTTCCTGACGCCGAATGCCGAGATCCCGGCGCTGCCGCAGCGCTCCAAGATCGCGGCGGACGCCATCCGGGCCGAGCAGGAACAGCGGGCCCAGGTGCCGATCCCGGCCGAAAGCGAGCAGTCGATCCCGGTGCAGCCGGCCGGCATCCGCCTGTCGCGCGCACTGCCCTACGAACTCGACGTCGACGCCAAGACCGACGCGACCACGGTTCGCCTCCGCTTCCGCAATTCGGGCAAGGCGGGCGCGGTGTTCCACGTCTATGACAAGCTGCATCTCGACAGCGTGCCGCGCCGTTATTCGGTCGAGGCGGGCAAGCATCTGGCCGGCGAATGGAACATCGCCGCCGATGCCGGCAAGTATGACCTGTGGGTCCTCGGGCCCAACGGTTTCCATCGTCACTATGTCGGCGATGTGAACGAGGCGGGCAAGCCGGGCCGCGCGATCCCCGAAGTCGATCTGAGCTACGACATCGGTGATCAGCGTCTGAACATCACCCTGTCCAACACGGGTACGCGCAGCTGCATGCTGAAGATCCGCGCCAATGCCTATGAAACCTTCGCGACCACCCTGCGTCTCGAAGCTGGCCAGAAGGTGACCCTGCGGCGCGAGCTGAAGGATCAGGATAACTGGTACGATTACACCGTGATCGACCATGACGAGGTCGGCTTCACCCGCCGCTTCGCCGGCCGGCTGGAAACCGGCGCCGACAGCGTGTCGGATCCGGCCTTCGGCATGCTGCCGGTCTGATCCCGTAGCAACAAACAGGATGCCCCCGGCTTCGGCCGGGGGCATCGCCTTTTCAGGGGGTGTTCAGCACCGCGTCGCAGGCCGCCGGCAGTTGCGGGATCTTGGGCGGCGGTGGCTTTGGCGCGTTGGGGTCGGGCGGCGGCGGGGGCCTGAACCAGGCGTCCAGCGTCTCGTCGCAGCCATCGCCCGGCGGCACGCCGTCCTGATCCTCGCAGGCCGGACTATCGGCAGGGCAGCGCAGGCGGACATGGAAATGCTCGTCATGGCCGGCCCAGGGGCGGATCTTGTTCAGCCAGGCCCGGTTGCCCGCCGGCAGCGTGTCGCACAGCTGTTTCTTCAGGCGGAAATTGACGAAGACGCGGGCGACATCCGCGTCCCGCGCGGCCAGTCGCAACAGGCTGACCTGCGCGGCGGCGAAGCGGCCGCCATCGACCGAAAGGCCGCCCGGCCGCAGCATCGAGGGCGGGTCCTTCAGCGCTTCCCGCGCGCTCGCCGCCATCGGCCCCAGGGTGAACAGGATATCGACGTCGACCCCCATCTGGTGGCTGCGATGGCCGGTCGCCATCGGCCCGCCGCGCGGCTGCGACATGTCGCCGATCAGCACGGGGCGCTTCAGCGTGGCCGCGACCTCGCCGCCGAAACGGGTGATGAAACGGGTCAGCTCGGGGTTGCCCCAGAAGCGGTTGCGCCAGCGCCGCAGCACCTGAAACCCCTCGCCCTCGGCCGGCAGGGCGACGGCACCGGCGATACAGCCGCGCGCCGGCCCGCCGATCGAACGGGCGGGACCCGGTGCCGGCGTCTCGACATGGGCCCAGGGCGTGTCATAGCGGGTCTGGGCTACGGCCGGGCTCGCGGCGAGGCCGATGAGCAGGGCCGCCACGAGACGCCGCATGGTGGTCAGGCCGCCTGACGGCGCAGGTCGATCCGGCGCTGGAAGGAGCGCAGCACGCGGCGGTACAGCTCGTCCTTCAGCATCGCATCCTCGATGCCGTAATCGATGTTCGGATTGTCGTTGATCTCGATGACGTGAACGCCGTCGGCGTTCTGCTTCAGGTCGACGCCATAAAGCCCGTCGCCGATCAGATTGGCCGCCTTCAGGGCCGTCTCGATCACGTCCCTCGGCGCCTCGTCGATCGCCCAGGCGCGGGCCGCGCCTGACGAGAAACCGCCGCCGGCCTCGTGTTTCACGATCTGCCAATGGGCCTTGGACATGAAATACTGGCACACGAACAGGGGCTGGCGATCGATGATGCCGACTCGCCAGTCGTATTCCGTGAACATGAATTCCTGGGCCAGCACCATCTGGCTCTCGCGGAACATGTCTTTGAGGATGGCGGCGAGTTCGTCGGCGTTGTTCGCCTTCTTCACGCCCCGGCTGAACGAGCCATCGGGGATCTTGAGGACGACGGGATAGTTGAACTCCTTCTCGATCTCGTCGACGCGGTTCCGGGCGAAGATCATCGTGTGCGGCGCCTTGATGCCATTGCCGCGCAGCAATTCGGCCAGATAGACCTTGTTGCCGCAGCGCAGGATCGAGGTCGGATCGTCGATCACCGGCATCCCTTCCGCCTCCGCCCGCTTGGCGAAGCGGAAGGTGTGATGCGGGATCGAGGTCGTCTCGCGGATGAACAGGGCGTCGAACTGCGGCAGGCGGGCGAAGTCCTTCTTGGTGATCAGTTCGACATCCATGCCCATCTCGGCGCCGACGCGGACGAATTTGGCCAGCGCCTTGGCGTCGCTGGGCGGCAGATTGTCGTCCGGGTCGTGCAGGATGGCGAGATCGTAGCGCGGCACCGCCTTCATGCGCGGCTTCACCCAGCGCTTCTGGGTATAGGCTTCGAGGGCGGCGAGGAACAGCCCGTCCAGTTCGGCCGGCACGTCCTTGGGCGAGAGGGCGTGGATCTTCGCGATATGGCGCTTGCCCTTCTCGTCGGTCGCGATCTCGAGGCGGAGGAGGGGGGCGCGGAAGCGGTCGAACAGGGCCTCGGCCAGATCCTCGAAATCGCCGTGCTCGGTCTTGCCGAAGAAGACGTGGAGAACCGCAGGAACCTCGGTCGTCACGCCCACATGCTTCAGGCAACGCCGCAGGTGCTGGTCGAGCTCGGCGAGGGCCCCCTTGTAGATCGCCCGCTGGTCGAGCTCGAGGATGGTCGAGACCGTGGGGATCACCCGGTCGCGCCGCGCCTCGGCCAGCAGCGAGCAGTAATAGCCGACCGAGAGATAGTCGAAGTCGCGGCACAGATTGACGACCTTGGCCCCGCGCAGCTTCAGCTCTTCGGCGTGGTCGAGGTAGTCGATGACCGTGATCACCCTCTGGCCCGGATCGTCCCAGCGGAAATCGCTGCGCTTCTCGACGACGATGGCATGGGCAGGCATCAGTTAATCTCCGGGGTTCAGGTCGGGCCGCGCCGGCCCTTGACGATGACCGCGGCCTTCTGCTGGCCGCGGCCGAAACGGGCCATGCGCTCGAAAGCCGGACGGGCGATCGGCATACGGATGGAATCACCGCGCGAACGATCATCGTAGATCGTCGGGTCGTTCACATAGACGAAATGCTCGTCGATGTCCGAGATGGCGACCCAATGGGGCTGCTTCTGCCCCGCGAGGGCCCAGGTCGAAATCAGCACGATCGGCACCTCGCCCTTCGTCACGCGCTCGACCAGGGCGGACAGGCCGAGGGCGCCGTGCGTGACAGGAATGCCGGCGGCGTCGACCTGTTCCGCCATGTCGTCATGGACGAGGCGGACCACCGATTTTTTCTCTTCGCCGCGCACGGAATCGATCAGCAGGGCGCCTTCGTCATTGACGAACAGCTCGACCTCGAAGCCCCGGCGCCAGGCGGCGAGGGCAAGGCCATGGGGGCCGCAGCCGCCGTGGCCGGCGGTCATGAAGATGGTCGTCGCCTCGCGCCACAGGCGCAACTCTTCCCGCCGGTCGAAGATCGCGGTCTCGTCCAGCGCCTTCATCGCCATCATCAGGGCCGATGGGCCGCAGGTGAAATCCAGGGTCTGGGCGTAATAGGGCAGGCGGCGGGCATGGGGCGCCGGGGCGGCGGCCAGCGACCGTTCCATGCGGATCGCGGTGGCGCCATCCTCGTAATAGGCGGCGTGGCTGCCGAACTGGCGAAAGCCCGCGCCTTCGTAAAGCCGGCGGGCGGCGGCATTGTCTTCCCGCACCTCGAGGCGAAGCACGGCGCAATCCCGTGCCCGTGCCGCTTCGATCGCGGCTTCCAGCAGGGGGCGGGACAGACCCTTGCCCCGGGCTTCCGGCGCGAGGGCGAGGGAATAGAGCCGGGCGATCCAGGTGCCTTCGTGGAACAGCAGGCTGGCATAGCCCAGCAGGGCGCCCGCCTCTTCCGCGACCAGGGTCACGGCGTGAGCCTTGGTCAGAAGGTGGCGAAAGCTGCGCTGGGACAGCCGGTCGCCCGAAAAGGCCCTCGCCTCGATGTCGAGGAGGGCGGGCAGATCGGCTTTGGTGGCCTGACGGATCATGCCCCTTGTTGGATCACGGAACGCCGGGGGCTTCAAGGCCGGCCATGACGGGCCGCCGCATTCCAGACGTGCGGCGAACGCGACTTGCGGGCCATCCGGCCAAACCGCAGTATCGACACGTAGAAAAATGGGGTCTTCATGCTGCGCTCGCTGGCTGCCGTCGCCGCCGTCCTGTTCGGAATCGCCTTCGTTTCCGCCAGCACCGGGCTGGTGTCGACCACGGTCGGCATCCGCATGGGGCTCGATTCGGTGCCGACGACCCTGGTCTCGATCGTGTTGACGGGCTATCCGCTCGGCTTCCTCGTCGGCTGTCTCTATGGCCGGCAGCTGATCGGGGCGATCGGGCCGGTGCGGGCCTTCGCCGCCTTCGGCGGCCTCGCCACCACGACGGCGCTCGGCCTCGCCCTGACCGATGATCCTTACATCTGGACCGTGCTGCGGGCGGCGGGCGGCTTCTGCGCCGCCGGTCTCTACACCGTGACCGAAAGCTGGCTGAACGCCCGCGCCACCATGGCGACAAGGGGCGCCGTGCTCGCCGCCTATATGATCACCGACAAGATCGCCTATGCTGGCGGCCAGGCCCTGGTCGCTTCGGCCGATCCGATGTCGCCGGTGCTGTTCATGATCGCCGGCATCCTGTTTGCGCTCTGCCTCGTGCCCGTCGCCATGACCCGATCGGCGGCGCCGGTGGTGTCTTCCACCACGCGCTATGGCCTGATGCGGCTGATCAGGGTCTCGCCGGTCGGCATCGTCGCCACCATCGCCTGCGGCGCCGCCAACAGCGCGGTGTCCATGGCCGGGCCGACCTATGCCTCGGCGATCGGTCTCGATCCGGCGCAGATCGCCCTGTTCATGACCCTGCTGTTCCTCGGCGGGTTGACGCTGCAATGGCCGATCGGCTGGGCTTCCGATCATTTCGACCGGCGCACGGTGCTTTTGTTCGCCATGATCGCGACCATGGCCGCCGCCATCGCCATGGCCCTCGTCGGTCGATCGGCCGAGGCGCTCTATGTCCTCGGCTTCATCTTCGGCGGGGCCGCCTTCGTCATCTATCCGCTCGCCGTCGGCCATGCCAACGACTATATCGAACCCGATCAGGTGGTTGGCGTCTCGGCCGGCCTTCTGATGTGCTGGGCCATCGGGGCGGTGATCGGGCCGCCGGTCGGCAGCCAGATCATGGGTCTGGTCGGGCCCTATGGCCTCTATGTCTTCGTCGCGGCGATCTATGCCGTCGCCGCCGTCTTCACCCTTTACCGGATGCAGGTCCGGCCTTCGCTGCCCATGAACCGGCAGGGCCCCTTCGTGCCGGTCCCGACGACACCGGCGGCCGAGCCGCTGAATCCCCGGTCTTCAATCACCGATTGATCGGCGGGAGGAACACCGCTACCCCTTGAGGAATGCCGATACGGCGCGGGGGAGAGAGCATGGAGCGGTTGAGCGGCCTTGATGCGTCCTTTCTGTATCTCGAGACGCCGACCAATCACATGCATGTGGGCGGGCTGCTGATCCTCGAGCTGCCGGAAGGCGACAAGGGCCCCATCTTCGACGCGGTGAAGGCGCTGGTCGCCAGCCGCCTGCATCTGGCGCGGGCCTATCGCCGCCGCCTGCAGTTCGTGCCCCTCGACATCGATCATCCCTTATGGATCGAGGACGCGGATTTCGATCTCGATTTCCACATGCGCCATATCGCCGTGCCGCCGCCGGGCACCAACGCCGACCTGATGGAACTGGTCGCGCGGCTGCATTCCCGCCCGCTCGACCGCTCGCGGCCCTTATGGGAATTCTATGTCATCGAGGGGCTGGCCGGGGGCAAGGTCGCGGTCTACACCAAGATCCACCATTGCTGCATCGATGGCGTCTCGGGCGCCGAACTCATGGTCTCCCTGCTCGATTTCGGGCCGGAGCCGCGTAATGTCCCGCCGCCGGAACAGCCCTGGGTGCCCGACCGCTCGCCCAACGACATCGAGGTGCTGGCGCGGGCGGCGATTCACGGCGTCGTCCAGCCGGTCTCCATGCTGCGCCGCCTGCCGAAACTCGCCGGCACCTTGCTGAATGTCGGCCGCCGGGCGCTGGAGCCGGGCGCCCATCTGCCGCCCGCGCCGTTCCAGGCGCCGCGCACGCCCTTCAACCGGGCGCTCACGCCGCATCGTCGTCTCGCCGTGCGCAGCCTGCCGCTGGCCGACATCAAGGCGGTGAAGAATCTGCTGGGCTGCACGGTGAACGACGTCGTCCTCGCCATCTGCGCCGGGACCCTGCGCCGCTATCTCGACGAACAGGGCGAATTGCCCGAGCGGCCGCTGGTCGCCATGTGCCCGATCTCGGTGCGCGGCGCGGCCGACAAGGGCGACACGGGCAACCGGGTCTCGGCCATGCTGGTCTCCCTCGCGACCGATATCGACGACGAGATCGAGCGTATCGCCGCGATCCGCGAGTCGACCCAGGGCGCCAAGGAGTCTTACAAGGCGATGCCGGCCGACATGCTGCGCGACTGGTCGCTGTTCGCGGCGCCCCTCGTCGCCGCGCGGGCGGCCCGGCTCTATTCCCGCTTCAAGATCGCCGACTATCACCGGCCGGTGTTCAACGTCGTCATTTCCAATGTGCCGGGGCCGGGCTTCCCGCTCTATCTCGCCGGGGCGAAACTGCTGCATACCTATCCGGTGTCGATCCCGGCGGATGGCGTCGGCGTCAACATCACGGTGCAGTCCTATACCGACAATATCGATATCGGCATCATCGTCGACCGCGAGGCGGTGCCCGATGTCGAGCATATGGCCGACCTCATGGCGCGATCCCTCGCCGCGCTGAAGCAGGCGGCGGAAGCCCGCGAAACCGTGGCCGAAGAGCGGGCGGCGGCCGTCGCGGCCCGTCCGGCACCGGCCCTCGGCGCCGGCAGAATCAAGGGCACGGTCGAGGAAATCGCGGGCGGCGCGCGCAAGAAGGCGTCGTAAAGTCAGTCGGACGCGGCGTTTCCGAAGGCGGGCTTGAGCGCGCCCGCCGCCTCCGCCAGAATGGCCCCAACGACAAACGCGCGGCCCCGGCCGACGCGACGGGGAGAGAGACCATGGACCTGCGCTTCAGTAAAGCGGACGAAGCCTTTCGCGCCGAAGTCCGCGCCTTCCTGCGCGACAATCTGACCGATGACTTGCGCGCCGCCGGGCGCGCCGCCGCCAGCGCCTTTTCCGAGAAGGAATGGAACATCGGCTGGCTGAAGGTGCTGAACGCCAAAGGCTGGGCGGCGCCGCACTGGCCGGTCGAACATGGCGGCACCGGCTGGAGCGTGACCCAGCGCTATATCTTCGACACCGAATGCGCCCTGGCGCAGACGCCGAACCTCTCGCCCATGGGGCTGAAGATGGTCTCGCCGGTGATCATGGCCTTCGGCCGCCCGGACCAGAAGGCCTTCTACCTGCCCCGCATCCTCGCCGGCGAGGACTACTGGTGCCAGGGCTATTCCGAGCCGGGCTCGGGCTCCGACCTCGCCTCGCTGAAATGCCGGGCGGTCAGTGATGGCGACGATTACATCATCGACGGCACCAAGATCTGGACCACCCAGGCCCATTTCGCCAACCGCATGTTCGCGCTGGTCCGCACCGACACTTCGGGCAAGCCGCAGGAAGGCATCACCTTCATCCTGATCGACATGGCGACGCCCGGCATCACCATCCAGCCGATCATCACGCTGGCCGGCGATCACGAGGTGAACCAGGTCTTCTTCGACGGCGTCCGCGTGCCCAAGGCCAATCGCATCGGCGCCGAGGGCGAGGGCTGGACCATCGCCAAATATCTCCTGGTGCACGAGCGCAGCAGCAGCTACGGCGCGGGCGTCCGCGTCTCGCTGAAGCGCGTGCGCGAGGTCGCCGCCGCGACCGGCGCCCTCGACGACCACGCCTTCCGGATGCGCCTCGCCGAGGCGGGCGTCGCCCTCGAAGCCCTGACCATGACCGAGCACCGGGTCATGGCGGCGATCAGCCAGGGCGCGATGATGGCCGCCGAATCCTCCATGCTGAAGACGCAGGGCACCGAGCTGATGCAGCGGGTGAACGAGCTGGGTCTCGAGGCGCTGCAACATGCCGTGATGCCCTACGAGCATCGCTGGATCCGGCCCGGCGCCAACGATGCCCCCCTCGGCCCGCAGGAAGCGCCGGTGATGATCGCGCAATATCTGAACAATCGGGCGATGTCGATCTATGCCGGGGCGAACGAGGTTCAGCGCAACATCATGTCGAAACTCGTCCTCGGCCTTTAGTACCATTGGCCGGTGGCAACCGGTCCTGTCACATAGGCGCATCATGACCGAAGCTCCCCAGAGCCTGCCGCGGGCCTATACGCCGGCCAAGACGACCGAACTCGGCATCGCCGGGCGCCTCGCCCTGCGCAAGCTCGGCAAGAGCCTGAGGGGGCAGCTCGACCCCGAGCCGGATATCGAGGGCTTTCGCCGCCATTTCTCGGCGGTGCTGAAGAAACTGCCGCAGGGCACGCTGGTCGACGCCCGCCTCGTGGAACTGCCGGCGACCCGCGCGCCCTGGACCGCCACGGGCATCAGGCTCGACGCCGGGGACAAGGTCACGACCTTTGCCGTCGGCCGCACCCATCTGGCGAAACCCCTCGATATCTGGGTGGCGCCGCCGTTCCAGATGTGGCTGAGGATCGGCGCCGGGCCGGTGTTTCGCGGCACGCGGGCCAGCCATTCCCAGGTGGTCGGCGGGGCGGGCGGCGAATTGTCGCTGGCCAGCTATTTCCCCGGCGAATGGTCGACGCCGGAAGGCCGTCTCGGCACCGATCCCGCCGACTACGCCAAGGTCTCGGGCACCATGCTGGTCGCCGTGCTGGTCTGGGCCGTGCCGATCGAGGACGGGTTGAGGCAGCTGCTCGCCCTTGGCGATCACCAGGGTCTCGTCGCGGGCGAGCTCGACCGTCTGGCCAATGGCCGGCGGGTGCCGGACGGCTGGAAACACCTGTGGTTCCTCGGCGACAGCGAGACCTTCTTCCGCTGCGAGATCGCAGGGAAAGAGCGGGCGATCGCCTGCCACACCACGCGTGACGTCGCCATCCTGCAGCATGACGTGGACGTGCCGCTGTCGCCGGGCCTTCGCCTCGAATGGAGCTGGAAGGTCGATCGTCTGCCGACCAGCTTCCGCGAGGACTCGCTGCCCAGCCACGACTACATGTCGATCGCGGTCGAATACGACAATGGCCAGGATCTGACCTATTACTGGTCGGCGGCGCTGCCGGTCGGCACGGTCTACCGCTGCCCGCTGCCGACCTGGAAGACGCGCGAGACCCATGTCGTGCTGCGCAGCGGCCGGGAAGGCCTCGGCCAGTGGCAGCGCGAATCCCGGGATATCGATGCCGATTACGCGGGCGCCATCGGCGGCGCCCAGCCGGCGCGGGTCCGGCGCGTCTGGCTCATCGCCAACAGCCTGTTCGGCCGGGGCGAGGGGCAGGCGGTTTTCGCCGACATGGTGCTGGTCTCGGGCGACACGCGCATTCCGGTCGGCTGATCAGGCGGCGTTGACGGCGCGGTTGAGGGCGGCGATCAGATCGTCGGTCGAGGCTGGCTTGCGGCAGAATTCGACGGTCGAGGCGGCGCCGATCAGCCCTTCGGCCTCGAGCAGGGCGGGGTCGGCGTTGGCCGACCACAGCACGATGGGCAGGCGGCTGCCCGCGTGGCGGAGCCGGCGAATCATTTCCGAGCCCCGCATGACCGGCATGGATTCATCGGTCAGCAGGATATCGATCTCGCCCGGATGCCGGTCGAGGTGATCCAGCGCTTCCTTGCCGTCATGCGCGGCATGGACGGTGAAACCATGCCGCCCCAGCGCCTCGGCCAGGGCTTCGCGCAGCATGTCATCGTCCTCGGCGATGAGGACGCGGAGCTTGGGTCGGGTCATGGCCGTGGCGGACGCGGCCGGCGAGGGCTGGACGCCGATGGCCAACAGGGGCAGGTGAAGGTCGAAACGAGTCCCCGCGCCCGGCTTGCTGGCCAGGACGATCTCGCCGCCGCAGCCCGCCATGATCGAGTGCACGGCGGCAAGGCCGAGGCCGGTTCCGGCACCCGCGACCTTGGTGGTGAAGAACGGCTCGAAGATCCGCACCATCTGCTCTTCCGCGATGCCGTCGCCATTGTCCTCGACGCGGACACAGGCATAGGCGGTGGCGGGCCGGCGCTGGCCGATGCGGACATGAGCCCAGCCCTCGGGCAGGGGGGCCTCGCCGGTGGCGAGCCGGATCGAGCCCTCGCGCTCGCCCAGCGCATCGCGGGCGTTCACCCCGAGGTTCATCAGAACCTGCATCAACTGGTCGGACGACAGGCCGACGGTCAGTCCAGGCGTGGTGCCCGCGGATGACAGGGTGATCGATGGCGGCATCGCTCCCGACAGAAGGCCGACCGCCTCTTCCACGGCGGTGCCGAGGTCGCAACTGTCGGTACTGTCCCGGGCCGGGCGTCCGAAGCCGAGGATGCGCTCGACCAGGGTGCGGCCGCGCTTGGTGGCCGTCAGGATCTGCCCGGCGAAGCGCCGCCCCGGCGAGGTTTCCGGGGCATCGTCGCGCAGGATTTCGGCATAGCCCTGGATCGAGGCCAGGACATTGTTGAAGTCATGGGCGAAGCCCGAGGTCAGGCGGCCGACCGCCTCCATCTTCTGGGCGACCAGCAATTGTTCCTCGAGGCGCCGACGCGACCGCTCGTCCGCCCGGATGCCCGTCATGTCGCGGGCGATGCAGAGAATGCCGCCATCGTCGAGCAGGGTCAGGCTGACTTCCTGTTCGACCGGGGCACCGGCGGGCGTCGTGGCGACGGCGGCGCCGCGCCAGTGCCGGTCGCGCTTCAGGTCCGGCATGATGTCCCGTCGCAGCCGCTCGCGTTCCGCCCCGGCATAGACATCGGTCCAGTGCATTTCGGTCGCGGCATCCTGCGACTCGATGCCGAACATCTTCAGATGGGCCTTGTTCATCAGGGTGAAGCGGCCTTCGGGATCGGTCAGGGCGATGCCGTCGCTGGTCTCGCTGATGGCGAGGTTGAGCCGCATCGCCTGCAGTCGCGCCGCCGTGGCCTCGCCTTTCAGCTCATTCGCGCGCCACAGCTGGGTGAGGGCGACGGCGATGACCGCGAGGCCGAGGGCGAACATGCCGCCGAGCAGCAGGGCGAGGGGAAGCGGCTCCATCACATGGCCGGACAGGCCCACCCGGGTGACGATGAAGATGGCGGCGAGGACGTAGAGCGCGGCCAGCGCGCCGAGGCCGCGTCTGAGGCGCGGCCGGTTCACGCGATCGTCGTCGGGCGGGCGGGGCAGCCGCATGGGGCGTCAGTCGGGAGGTCGCAGCCGGCTCGCGAAGCGCTCGGCATCCATGGCGCCGCCGAACAGATAGCCCTGTCCGCGATCGCAGCCGATGTCGCGCAGCGCCGCCGCCGTCGCCTCGGTTTCGACCCCCTCGGCGATACAGGCGAGGCTGAGATTATGGGCGAGATCGACGATCGCCTTCACGATGATCATGGCGCCGGCGTCGGTGGTCATGCGCTTGACGAAGGACTGGTCGATCTTCAGTTCGGAAAAGGGCATGGCGTGAAGCACCACCAGCGAGGAAAAGCCGGTGCCGAAGTCATCGATCGACAGATCGAAGCCCTTGATCCGAAGCCAGGTCAGGGCGCGCAGGGCGCTGGCCGAATCGCCCATGGCGGTCTGTTCCGTGATCTCGAAACGGATCAGGCCGGGGGCGACCTTGCCGTCCCCCAGAATGGCGGCGGCGCGCGGGCCGAAATCGGGATCGGTCGCGACGCTGGCTTCGAGGTTGATCGAGATCGGGCAGGGCGTCAGCCCGGCGTCGAGCCAGCGGCGCAGGGTCGCCACCGTCTCCCGCAGCATGGCCTCCGTGAATTCGTGCCACAGGTTCTCGTTCGCGATCATGGGCAGCAGGCGACCGGCGCCGTTGACGGTGCCATCCGGCTGGACCCAGCGGGCCAGGGCCTCGGCCGCGACGATGGCGCCGCTGGCCAGATCGACCACCGGCTGGAAGAACGGTCGGATACGGCCCGACGCCAGCAGGGTGCGGATCTCGGAGACATCGTCCGGCCGCTGGTCGCCGATCGCCTGGACGATGGCGGCGGACAGTTCGGCCAGCGAAAAGGGTTTGCGGAACACGGCGGGCAAGGCCAGCCCCAGGGCTTCGGCGTGACGCCGCGCCGCCGCGATGACCCGGTCGTCGAAGCCGCTGATCAGGAAAACCGGCCCCTTGAAGCCCTTGTCGGCCAGAAGTTCGGCGGCCTGCAAACCGTCCTGGCTGCCGAGGTTCAGGTCGATCACGACCGCCGCGGGATCGGCACTGGCGCAGCAGCAGACGGCAAGCTCGTTGACCGAACTGAAGGTCTCGACCCGGAAGCCGTCCCGCTCGAGGCGGACGCGCAGAAGCTCCGACAGGTCGGCATCGTCGTCGACGACGAGGACCAGATCGCCGGTGGCGCGCGCGCGTGCCTCGGTTGTGCTCATTGCAACGGCCCTGTCGCTGCCGGGGTGGGCGAATCACCCCCGTTCACGGCGCTTCACGCCGCAAGAGAGATGGAAAGCGACTATAAACGCCATGCGGGGGTGGACGGCAACCAATAGCCGACCGCCCCCGCATGGCGAAGATCAGCCGGTGTAAGGGCGGATCAGGACTTCGACGCGGCGGTTCTGCTGGCGGCCGAAGTCGGTGCTGTTGTCGGCGACCGGCTGGGTCTCGCCCAGGCCATAGGCGTTCAGGCGCTGGGTGACGACGCCGCGCGACATGAAATAGGAGGCGACGGCCGAAGCCCGGCGCTCCGACAGTTGCTGGTTCATCTGGTCCGAGCCGACATTGTCGGTATGGCCGACGACATCGATCAGCGACTGCGGATATTGCTGCAGCACGCCGGCCACCTGGTCGAGCGGGCCATAGAACTGCGGCTGGATCTCGGACGAGCCGGTGCGGAAGGTGACGCCGCCCGGCATGATCAGGCGGATGCTGTCGCCGACGCGCTGCACCTCGACGCCGGTCCCCGCCATCTTCTCGCGCAGCTGCTTTTCCTGCTGGTCCATGTAGTAGCCGACGGAGCCACCGGCGAGGGCGCCGATGCCGGCGCCGATCAGGGCGCCTTGGCCCCGGTTGCCGGCGACCGCCGCGCCGATGCCCGCGCCAAGCAGGGCGCCGATACCGGCCCCCGCGCCGGTGTTGGAGATCCGGCCATCCTCGGCGCAGCCGGCGACCAGGCCGCCCGCCAGGGCAAGAACCAATGCGTGCTTCAACATCCGATGCTTCCTCTCAAGCTGCTTCCGCCCCCCGAGGTCAGTGCCACGCCATTCTAGGCGTTACCGCATGGGGTTGCCAGTGGGGGCCGCGTGATCTTCGTCACAGGGATCAGGAACTCGCGGCTATAACGCCGGTGACGGGGCGCCAGTTCCGCTATTTTCGCCCCAGGATGGCGCCCAGCTTCATGGCGATGGCCAATTTGCCCTCGACCCTCAGGCGTCCCATCATGAAGGCGGTGGTGCCGTCCAGGCGGCCCTCGGTCATCGCCGCGAAGTCGGCGAGGCTGACCTTGAGCGTGCAATCGGCCGGCAGATCCTCGGCGCTGACCTTGTGGGGCGATGTCCTGCCGTCGATGAAGACGACGCCAGCCCCGTTGAAATCGAGTTTCAGGGTGGCGTCGAGGGCGATATCCGGCCCCAGCCGCCGCGAGACTTCGGATCGTATCTGCTCGACACGGTCTTCATGCATTTCATGTTCCCCCCGGAATCCCGGTCAGGATAGGGCCTTGGCAAGCGCGCGTCACCCTCGGGGACTCGTGACCGGCTTGCCGCCTGATGATGTGCTGGCTAGGGTGCCGGAAAAGCGGACGGGGAGAGATGATGGAGATCAAGGTGACGGCGACGGGGCCAGGGCCCGAGCGTCTGTGGCGGGAGGCGCTGGCGGCCGGCCGGTTGACCCTGCCCTTCTGCGATGCCTGCGGCCGGGCGCATTTCTTCCCCCGCGTGCTCTGCCCCCATTGCGGTGCCGGCGACATCACCTTCCGTGAGGTCAGCGGCCGCGGCACGGTCCATTCGACGACGGTGCTGCGCCGGAAGCCGGCCGAGGGCGGCGATCTCAACATCGCCCTCGTCGATTTCGCCGAGGGCGGCCGCATGATGTCCCGGGTCGACGGCCTGCCGCCGGCCGAGGTGCGCATCGGCCTCGCGGTCACCGCCCGCATCCTCGTCGAGGACGGCGCGCCGATCGTGGTCTTCGTTCCCGGGGAGGCGGCATGATGGCGGTCCATCGTCTGCGCGGCTCGGCCGCGATCGTCGGCGCCGGTCAGGCCGGTATCGGCGAAGCCCCGGGCCGCAGTCCTTTCGATCTGATCGGCGACGCGACGCGCGCGGCCCTCGATGACTGCGGGCTGAAGCTGTCGGATATCGACGGCGTGTTTTCCGCGACCATGATCAATTCGATGCCGGCGATTTCGGTCGCCGAATATCTCGGTCTCCGGCCCAGGGTGACCGAGGGGACCAATACCGGCGGCTCCTCCTTCCTCGCCCATATGCAATGGGCGGCGCTCGCCCTCGACGCCGGCCTGTGCGAGGTCGCGCTGATCACCTATGGCTCCAACCAGCGCACCGGGGCGGGCAAATTCGTCACCACCTCGGAAACCGTGGCCTGGGAAGCGCCCTACAAGCCGCGCTATCCGGTCTCGGCCTATGCCCTGGCGGCGGCCCGCCACATGCATGAATTCGGCACGACGCGGGCGCAGCTGGCCGAGGTCGCGGTGGCGGCCCGGACCTGGGCCAATCTCAATCCGGAAGCCTTCGCCCGGGGGCCGCTCTCGATCGAGGATGTGCTGGCGGCCCGGATGCTGTCCGATCCCCTGACCGTGAAGGATTGCTGCCTCGTGACCGATGGCGCCGGCGCCATCATCATGACCCGGGCCGACCGGGCCAGGGATTTCCCCAAGGCCCCGGTCTACATGCTGGGGGTCGCGGCCGAGAACTGGCACCGCTGGGTCTCGTCCATGCCGGACCTGACCACCACCTCGGCCAGCCGCTCCGGTCCTCGGGCGATGGAAATGGCGGGGGTGTCCCACGCCGATCTCGATCTCGTGATGCTTTACGACGCCTTCACGATCACGCCGGTCCTGTTCCTCGAGGATCTCGGCTTCTGCCCCAAGGGCGAGGGCGGGCGTTTCGTCGCCGATGGCAAATTGCGCCATGGCGGCGGCTTCGCCCTCAACACCAATGGCGGCGGCCTGTCCTGCGTGCATCCCGGCATGTATGGGCTGTTCCTGCTGATCGAGGCGGTGCGCCAGCTGCGCGGCGAATGCGGCGCGCGCCAGCTCGATGCCCCGAAGACCGCCCTGTGCCATGGCAACGGCGGCCATTGGTCGTCGCAGGTGACGGCCATCCTGGGGCTGGAAGAGACGCTTTGAGGCGTCTCTTCCAGCGGAAGGCCCAGAGAGGTCTCTCAGAGCCCGTCGAACAGCGCGGTCGACAGGTAACGTTCGGCGAAGCTGGGGATGATCACGACGACGGTCTTGCCCGCCATCTCGGGCCGGGCCGCGACCTCGAGGGCGGCCGACAGCGCCGCGCCCGAGGAGATGCCGCAGGCGATGCCTTCGAGCCGGGCCGCCTGACGCGAGGTCTCGAAAGCGGTCTCGTTGCCGATGGTGATGATCTCGTCGAGCAGGGCGCGGTCGAGGATCGGCGGCACGAAGCCGGCGCCGATGCCCTGGATCTTGTGCGGGCCGGGCTGGCCGCCCGACAGCACCGGGCTGTCCTCGGGCTCGACCGCGATCATCTTCACCGAAGGCTTCAGCTTCTTCAGCGCGGTGCCGATGCCGGTGATCGTGCCGCCGGTGCCGACACCGGCGACGACTACGTCGACCTTGCCTTCGGTGTCGTTCCAGATTTCCTCGGCCGTCGTCACCCGGTGGATCGCCGGGTTGGCGGGGTTCGAGAATTGCTGCGGGATGACCGCGCCGGGGATTTCCTTCACCAGTTCCTCGGCCCGGTTGATCGCGCCGCGCATGCCCTTCTCGGGTGGCGTCAGCTCGAGTTCGGCACCAAGGAGGAGAAGCATCTTCCGCCGCTCGATCGACATGGACTCGGGCATGCACAGGATCAGCCGGTAGCCCTTGGCGGCGGCGACGAAGGCCAGCGCGATGCCGGTATTGCCCGAGGTCGGCTCGATCAGCGTGGCGCCGGGGGCGAGTTTGCCCGCTTCCTCCAGCGCCTCGATCATGGCGACGCCGATGCGATCCTTCACGCTCGACAGCGGATTGAAGAATTCGAGCTTGGCCAGGACCTCGGCCTTGGCCCCGGCCGCTTCCGTCATGCGGTGCAGGCGGACGAGCGGGGTCGAGCCGATGGTCTCGGTGATGTTGTCGTAGACGCGGCCGCGTCCGGGCTTTGCCGGCTGGGTCATTGTCATTTCCTCCCTGGGATTGGGCTCAGATCGAGAAATCCATGCGCTCGCGGCCCTCGGAATGGACCCCGGCGCCTTCGGCGCGGCGGCACAGGTCCTCGACCGTGATCGAATCGAGCTTGGCCATGATGGTGTCGTGCAATTCGGCCCACAGCGGCTGCACCACCTTCTTGCCGAGATCGGAGGTCATGGGCGCGCCCTCGCCATTGTCCTCCTCCTCGGCCGATTCGATGGCGCCGACGACCCGGATGATTTCGCCCACGGTGATGCGCCGACGCTCCCGCGCCAGGCGATAGCCGCCCTTGGGACCCCGCACGCCCTTCAGCACGCCGGCATGGACCAACTGCTGCATCACCTGTTCGAGGTAGCGCTGGGGGATGCCCTGGCGCCGCGTGATTTCCTTCGACTGCACCGGCTCGGGCCGGGCGTTGTAGGCGATGTCGACGACGGCCTCGAGGGCGAACAGCATTTTGCGCGAAAGGCGTAGCATCAGATGTTCCGTTCCTTCACGGTTTCGGCGATACGCCGCGCAAGGCGCGCCGCGACTTCGGTCTTGGGCAGCCGGGGCCAGCTCTCGACCCCTTCGGCGGTGACGATATGGATCGCGTTGTCGGACGCGCCCATGACGCCGCCCTCGGGACCATTGCCCACGTCGTTGGCGATGATCCAGTCGCAGCCCTTGCGGGCCAGCTTGGCTTTCGCGTGGTCGACCACCTTCTCGGTCTCGGCGGCGAAGCCGACGACGAGGGGCGGACGCCGCGCGCCCGATTTCGAGACGGTGGCGAGAATATCCGGGTTCTCGACGAAGGCGAGGGCCGGCACCTGGCCGCTGCCGTCCTTCTTGATCTTCTGGTCGGCCTCGCCCGCCACCCGCCAGTCCGCGACGGCGGCGGCGCAGACGACGATATCGGCCGGCAGGGCGGCGTCGACCGCGGCGGCCATCTGGCGCGCGGTCTCGACATGGCGGGTCTCGAC
>NZ_JBAQRT010000002.1:0-2285 GCF_049306435.1 Zavarzinia sp. | reverse complement strand
CGGCGGCCCTGTCGGCGCTGCGCATGGCGATCGACGGTCAGGCGCCTTTCGATCCGGCGGGGGCCGAGGCGGAAGTGGTGATCGGCACCTCCGACCATGCCGAACTGGTGCTGGCCCCGGCCCTGATCGCGCGGGTAGAGGCGGCGGCGCCGGGGCTCAGCCTCACCTTCCGCCATTGCGACCGCTCCGACGCGGTCGGCCTGATCGACGACGAGGCATTGTTGCTGGCCATCGGCGTGCTGCCCGATCCCCCGGCGCGCATGACCCGCCAGTTCCTGCGCCGGGAGGGATTCTGCGTCGTCATGCGGCCGGGCCATCCCGCGGCCGCCGGGGACTTGACGCTCGATGCCTATCTCGCCGCGCGCCATATGCTGGTTTCCGCCGTCGCCAGCCGCACCGGCGCCGTCGACCGGCTGCTGGCGGACAAGGGCTTGCAGCGCCGGCTCGGCCCCGTGGTCTCCCACCATCTCGCGGCCGGGGCGGTGCTGGCGGAGAGCGACCTGCTGCTGACCCTGCCGCGCTCGGTCGGCCATGTCCTCATGCGTGCCTTCGGTCTCGTCGAACGGGTGGTGCCCCTCGACCTGCCCGACGTCCGCCTCGCCATGATCTGGCACCGCCGCAACGACGAGGCGCCGCTGCACCGCTGGCTGCGGCGCGAGGTGGCGCAACTGGCCAAGGATAAGCCACCGGGGTGACTCCCCAATCTCGTCACTCCGCCCCCCTCTCGTCACTCCGGCGAAGGCCGGAGTCTCGATCCGCCTGAAGCGCCCTCGCCCGGGCGAGATTCCGGCCTTCGCCGGAATGACGACAGAGTGGAGGGCGGAGGGGAAAGCATGATTCCGCCAGCCCGGAACATGGTCTAGAGTGCGCCGCCATGACGACATTTCATGAAACCTCCAAGCTGACCCAGCTCGGCCACGAGACGGCGCAAGCCTCGGGGCCGGACAGCGCCCTCCTCGAGAAAGTGCCGAACCCGCAGGCGGGCGTGCGCTATCTGATCCGCTTCGTCTGCCCGGAATTCACCTCGGTCTGTCCGGTGACCGGCCAGCCGGATTTCGCCCATCTGGTGATCGACTATGTGCCGCGCGATTTCATCGTCGAGAGCAAGTCGCTGAAGCTCTTCCTCGGCTCGTTCCGCAATCACGGCGCCTTCCACGAGGATTGCACGGTGCGCATCGCCCGCCGGCTGGTCGATCTGCTCGATCCCGAATGGCTGCGCATCGGCGGCTACTGGTATCCGCGCGGCGGCATCCCGATCGATGTCTTCTATGCGACCGGCGCCCCGCCCGAGGGGCTGTGGCTGCCCGACCAGGGCGTGCCGCCCTATCGCGGCCGGGGCTAGGCCATGCCGCGTCCTTCCGAGCGCAAGGCCCCCGGGCCCGAGGAGATCGAGGCCCGCGTCCTGTTCAAGGACAGCCTGATCCTCGTCATCGACAAGCCGGCGGGCCTGCCGGTGCACCAGGGGCCGGGCGGCGGCCCGAACCTGGAACAATCCTTCGTCCACCTGCGCTATGGCCTGCCCAAGGCGCCGTCCCTCGCCCACCGGCTCGACCGCGACACCACGGGCTGCCTCGTCCTTGGCCGTCACGCCAAGGCGCTGGCCAAGCTGGGCAAGATCTTCGCCGGGGGCCGGGCGCAGAAGACCTATTGGGCGGTGGTGCGCGGCCGCCCGGCGGAAGACCGGGGCACGATCGACAAGCCGCTGGCGAAACTGACGCCGAAACGCGGCTGGCGCATGGTGGTCGATCCGGCCGGCCAGCCGGCGGTGACCGACTATCGCCTGATGGGGACGAATGCCGACCAAAGCCTGTCCTGGCTGGAGCTTTATCCCCGCACCGGCCGTACCCACCAGATCCGCGTGCACTGCGCCGACATCGGCTGCCCGATCCTGGGCGAGCCGATCTATGGCCGCGCGGAAGACGCGCCCGAGCCGGACGAGCCGCTGCACCTGCTGGCCCGTTCGATCAGCCTGCCGCTCTATCCCAGCCGCGATCCCGTCGAGGTGACGGCGCCGCCGGCCGAGCACATGCTGGAAGCGCTGCGCGCCTGCGGCTATTCCGGCTGAGGCCCGCCCGACAGGATCGAGGCGGCGCCACCGACCCCGGCCCTGAAGGCATCGTCGAAGGAAATGCCCTGGCGCGACCAGGGCTTCACCGCCCGGCCCGGCATCTCCCAGGTCACGCGCCAGCCCGGCGCGCTTTCGTCCCAGGTCAGGTCGCCGATCAGCATCGCCTCGCCCCCCAGCCGCGCGGCGAGCTCGGCCGGCGCCTCGCCCGGGGTCAGGC
>NZ_JBAQRT010000001.1:0-10051 GCF_049306435.1 Zavarzinia sp. | reverse complement strand
AGACCACCATGAGCCTGGTCGCGGTGCTCGACCGCGATCTGCCCGTGATCTGGTCGACCGGCGGCTCCGCCCCCTGCGTCGGGCTGTTCCGCCCCTTCTTCATCGAAGCCGGAATGCCGAGGGTCGAGCCGCCGCCAACGGCCCGCGGCGACGCCGCCTGCCTGTGGTGGCGCCAGGAGCGATTGCACCGCGCGGTCCTCCGCGATCACGCCACCCGGCTGGCGAGCTATGCCCCGGCCCGCGATGCCCTTGAAGCGGCCCTGATCGATGAAATCAATCGGGCGACCGCCCTCGCCGCCGACCGGCCGCGCGGCGAACGGCGCCGGCTTCTGCAGGATGTCTCGCGCGCGGCCTGGGATGTCGCGGAAGATGCCCTTGCCCGCTGGACCCGCCAGGCGGAAACCACCCCGGTCGTCCGCGCCCCGGGTCCTGTCTTTCGACGCCACTGGCATCGCCTCGCCCGGCGCGCCGCCCCAACTGGATCGTGAGCCGCAATGCCCCTGCCCATTCAAGCCCTGCTCGTCATCTCCTATATCCTCGTCGCCTGCGCCGCGGGTTTCGCCGTCCACGACTTCTGGCCGGCGGTGGATGGCACCATTGTCGGCATCGCGCTGTTCTTCGCCGCGCTGCAGGGCCATATCCTGGTCCTGCGCGCCGGGGACCGCGCCGATCTCCAGGCGGAAATCGAACTGCTCCGCCGCAGCCATGGCGAGACCCTGCGGGAACTCGCCGAACTGAAGCTGACCCTGGCCAAACGGGCCGCCCGCGACGATTGAGTTATCCGCTTATGTCCAATCTGCCCAATCTCGTCACCCACGCCGGTCCGGTCATCGAACAGGCAAAGGGGGCGATCGTCGATCTCTGGGGCGTCATGCATAATGGCGTCGCCGCCTTCCCCGAAGCGGTGGAGGCCCTGGCCCGGTTCCGCGCCGGACGCAGGGCCGGCGTCGTCCTCCTGTCCAACGCGCCGCGTCCCTCGGCCGTCGTCCGCCAGCAGCTCGACCGGCTCGGCGTGCCGCCCTCGGTCTATGACGCCATCGTGACCTCGGGCGATGCCACCCAGCTGGCCCTCACCAGCCGAAAGGGCGCCGCCGTCCGGCATATCGGCCCCACCCGGGACATGCCGCTGTTCGAGGGATTGGACCTGAGACTGGTCCCCGACCTGCGCGATGCCGATGTCATCGTCTGTTCCGGCCTCGTCGACGACGAGACGGAAACCGCCGAGGATTACCGTGCCCTTCTCGAAGAGGCGAAGGGCCGCGATCTCGAGCTCGTCTGCGCCAATCCCGACCGGATCGTCGCCCGGGGCGACCGCACGATTCCCTGCGCCGGCGCGATCGCCCGGCTCTATCAGGACATGGGCGGCAAGGTCGAATGGCACGGCAAGCCCCATGGCTCGGTCTACGACCGCAGCCTCGCCCTGCTCGGCACCGCGCCGGGCGAGACGATCGCCATCGGCGACGGCATCGAGACGGATATTCCGGGCGCCAACAGCCAGGGCATCCCCGCCCTGCTGATCACCGGCGGGGTTCACGCCCCCCTGTGGGGCGATCCGCCCGATGCCGCCCTTCTGGGCGCCGCGCTGGCCGACCATGGGCTCGCGGTCGCGGCGGCCATCGACCGCCTGCGCTGGTAGGCGTCAAGGCCCCTTGCCGAGGCGCAGCGTCACCACCCGGTAGGCGCTGCGCATCACCGGATTGATCCTTCCGAGCCAGCCGAGGACGCCGTAAATGGCCGTCAGGTGACGGGCGATCGGCTCGTCCGAGGTCAGTTGGAACCCCTTGCCCCATGATTCGCATGACTTCGGCCGGTCCAGCCCCCAGCTGAAACGGGATCCGGTGACCGCGATCTCGGGATAGAACATGGAGCCCATGGCGACCCAGCTCGCCATGGCATCGAAAACGAGCGTCGCGCCGGGAAACCGCCGGGCGATCTGCCGGGCCAGCAAGCGCATCCGCGCCTCCGACAGATACATGGAAACACCTTCGAGAATGACCAGCGGCGTGGCGTCCGCCCCGATGTCGAGGTCATCGAGGAGTTCCGCGTCCTCGATCGAACCCGAAACGAAGCGGCGGCGGCTGTCGTGACCGGCGAAGGCCTGCCGCCAGATCGGCTCGACCGCCGACAGGTCGATATCGATCCATCGCACCGCCCCGTCGTCGAGACGATCGAACCGGGTGCACAGGCCGCAGCCGAGGTTGATGACCACCGCGCGGCCGCCGTGCCGGCGCATATGCGCCTCGACGAGGCCATCGATGATTCGCTTGCGCAGGATGACGATGGAGCGGTCGATCGGGCTGGGCAGGAATTTCTCGAACGGCGGATGCAGCCGCGCCACGATGTCGTCGACCTTGTCGTCCCGCAGCAGGGGCCGCCGGCTGCGGTTTTCCCGCCACTGGGCGAAGAGGGGAATGAACAGCGTTTCCGAGACGCCCTTGAGTTCGACGGACATCCGCTGCTCCCGTTATGGCGGTAGCAGCATAGGGTCAGTCGAACAGGGCGTCGATGTCCGCTTGACTAGCCTTGGTCGCAGGGGCCGGCGCGGGGGCGGCTGGCGGGTCCGCCGGGGCTTGCGCCGTCGCGCCCATCAGCTTGTCGACCTCGTCCTGCGCGATGCCCTCGCCGTCGAGGGCCGGACCATTCAGCAGGGCCGAATCACCAGTCCTCGCCTCGCCGGGGGCCTGGGGCGCGTCCGCCAGTTCGGCGCCCAGGGCGTTCTTGAGGCGACTGACCCGGTCCTCGATATAGGTCAGGGTATCGACGACCTTGGAGATCCGCTGGCCGGTGATGTCCTGGAACGAACAGGCCTCGAAAATCTCCATGCAGCGGGCCGAGACGAGATCGGTATAGGCGGGACCATCCGCCGGGCTGGCGGCCATGATCGACTCGGCGGCGGCCATGATCTTGTTGGTCGCGTCCTCGGTCGAGCGGACGATGGCTTCCAGCTCCCGGCCCGCGCGGGGCAGGCGCTCGTGCTGCAGATCGCCTGGCCTCAGGGAGGCGATCTCCCCCCTCGCCTTGGCGATATAGTCCGAGAGTTCGCGGAATTCGCGGTAGATCGACGTGTCGATCGAGCGGAAATAGGCCTGCATGGTCGCGATCAGCACTTCGGTGACCGACGCGACCTCGACGAGGCTGGGGGGGGCCGTCTCGCCCCTGCGGCGCAGGTGATCGACCAGGGCGCCGATCTGCCCCGTCAGATGTTCGCCGAGCATGCGCGCTTCCTTCCCTGCAGAGATCAGAAATCGCCGAGGACGGCGCGCATCTTGGTTTTCAGCGTTTCAGCCGGGAACGGCTTCACGATGTAGTTGTTCACCCCCGCCTGCTTGGCGGCGATCACGTTCTCGGTCTTCGATTCGGCCGTGATCATGATGAAGGGCAGATTCTTCAGGCTTTCATCGCTCCTGACCTGCTTCAGCAGGTCGTATCCCGTCATCGGCTCCATGTTCCAGTCGGAAATGACGAGACCAAAGGGCCGGCTTTTCAGCTTGGCCAACGCCATCTGACCATCGGTCGCCTCTTCGACATTGTCGAAGCCGAGCTGTTTCAGGAGATTTCGGATGATGCGCAGCATCGTCTTGTAATCGTCGACGATGAGGATCGGCATTTGCATGTCGACAGCCATGGCGGTGATGCCTCGCAACGCTTTTTCAGGCCTTCAATACGCCCGCCTTGGCGGCGTGACGGTACGGCAGTTGCTGCCGTGACAGGGGCATCCTTGCTCCATACAGGCTAAGAAACGGTAAACCCGGTGACGGGTCGCGCGCTTCCCTTGCGCGGGCGTTGGGGCGCCATTAAGGTCCCCTGCCTCGGCACCCGAGGAGGGCGCGCCACAGCAATTGCGAGGACGAGCGATGTCACAGCACCAGGGTCTCTACTTCGAGGATCTGTCGATCGGCCAGTCGGCGACCTTCTCGAAGACCATCACCGATGCCGATATCCTGATGTTCGCGGGCGTCTCGGGCGATACAAACCCGGTGCATCTCGATGCCGAATATGCGGCGACGACCCCGTTCAAGGAGCGGATCGCCCACGGAATGCTCTCGGCCGGCCTGATTTCCGCCGTCCTCGGCACCAAACTGCCTGGCCCTGGCGCGATCTATGTCGGCCAGACCCTGAAGTTCAAGGCGCCGGTGAAGATCGGCGACACGGTCACCGCCAAGGCCGAAGTGATCGAACTCGATCCCGCGAAGAAGCGGGCGGTGTTCGCCACCACCTGCCTCGTCAGGGGCAAGGCCGTGGTCGAGGGCGAGGCCACCATCATGGTCCCCGGCCGCCCGGTCGCCGTCTGAACACCGGATACGGCGCCCCATGCTTGTCGTCGACAGTCTCGATCGTGTTCCGCCCCAGGCGCAGGGCGCGGTGCTGGCTGTCGGCAATTTCGACGGGGTGCACCGCGGTCACGGCGCCCTGATCGCGGCGACGAAGGCGCTCGCCGACGAGATGGGCACGATCGCCGCGGTCATGACGTTCGAGCCGCATCCCCGGATGTTGTTCAAGCCGGACACGGCGCCATTCCGTCTGACCCCGGCGGCCGACAAACTGCGCCTGCTGGCCGGCCAGGGGGTGGATGCCGCCATCGTGCTGCCCTTCACGACCGAACTCGCCGCCATGCCGGCCGAGGATTTCGTGCTCGACATCTTCGTGAACAGGCTGCGCGCGGTCCATGTCGTGATCGGCTTCGATTTCTGCTTCGGCCAGGCGCGCGGCGGCGACGTCGCCCTGTTGCGCTACATGGGCGAGATGGAAGGCTTTGGCGTGACGGTTGTTTCCCCCGTGGGTGACAATGACTGCAAGCCGGGCGCCGGCTTTTCCTCGAGCGCGATCCGGAAGGCGCTGGAGACCGGCGATATCGCCGTGGCCACCGCCCAGCTCGGCCGGCCCTGGTCGGTCACGGGCAAGGTCCGGCAAGGCGACCAGCGGGGCCGCACCATCGGTTTTCCGACGGCCAATCTCGGCCTTGCCGACTACCTCCGCCCCGCCCTTGGCGTCTACGCGGTCGAGGTCGTGCTGGACGACGGGCGGATCGTGCCCGGTGTCGCCAATATCGGCCGGCGCCCGACCTTCGGGAAGCTGGATGAGAACCTGGAAGTTCATCTGTTCGATTTCGCCGAAGACCTCTACGGCCGGCAGATCGAGGTCCGTCTTCTCGCCTTCATCAGGGCGGAGCGGAAATTCGCCGGTCTGGACGAGTTGAAGGCCCAGATCGCCGCGGACAGCCTGACGGCCCGCCGAATTACCGCCGCGCCGGTCTGATCAGCCGGCGCAAGCCCGCAGCCCCCCCCCGGCTGGACGGCCCGGGGCCTGCCTGTTAAAACCACACACTTCGTTTTGGGTCCCAAACGCCCATCACCTCTTCAGCATTGGCTTGTTCCACAATGACGACCGATTACAAGGCGACCGTTTTCCTTCCCGCCACGCCCTTCGAGATGCGCGCGGGCCTCGTGAAGAAGGAACCGGCGCTCATCGAACGCTGGGATCGTCTCGACCTTTATGGCCGGCTGCGCGCGACCCGCAAGGGGCGCGAGAAATTCGTCCTGCATGACGGCCCGCCCTATGCCAACGGCAACATCCACATCGGCACGGCGCTGAACAAGATCCTCAAGGATGTGATCAACCGCAGCCAGTCCATGCTGGGCAAGGACGCGCCCTATGTGCCGGGCTGGGACTGTCACGGCCTGCCGATCGAATGGAAGATCGAGGAGAAATACCGGGCCGCCGGCAAATCCAAGGACGCGGTGCCCGTCGCCGAATTCCGCCAGGAATGCCGGGCCTTCGCCGATCACTGGATCGGCGTGCAGAAGGCCGAGTTCCGCCGCCTCGGCGTCGAGGGCGACTGGTCGAACCCTTACCTCACCATGGACTTCAAGGCCGAGGCGAAGATCGTCGACGAATGCCTGAAGTTCCTGATGAACGGCGGCCTCTATCGCGGCGCCAAGCCCGTCATGTGGTCGGTGGTCGAGGAAACCGCGCTGGCCGAGGCCGAGGTCGAATATCACGACCACACCTCGACGACGATCCATATCCGTTTTCCGGTCGTCTCGGGTCCCGAGGTGCTGGCCGGCGCCAGCATCGTCATCTGGACGACGACGCCCTGGACCATGCCGGCCAACCGCGGCATCGCCTGCGCGGCCGATGCCGACTATGTCCGCGTGAAGGTGACCGGGGTCGCCGAAGGGAGTCGGGCGAAGCTGGGCGAATCCCTCGTCGTCGCCGGCCCCTTGCTGGCCGAGGTGGTAAAGGCCGCTGGCATCACCGACCATGAGATCGAGGCCGGCTTTCCGGGCAGCGACATCGCCTTCAAGACCATCTGCGCCCATCCCCTGCGTGGCCAGGGCTATGATTTCGACGTACCGGTGCTGGCCGGCGACTTCGTCACCATGGATACCGGCACGGGGTTCGTCCATATCGCGCCGAGCCATGGCGCCGACGACTTCGAGCTGGGCCGCAAGCACGGCCTGCCGGTGCCGGAGCTGGTCGGCCCCAATGGCGCCTATCTCGACGACGTGCCGCTTTTCGCCGGCAAGAAGGTCCTGTGGCCGAACGGCAAGGAAGGCAACGCGAATTCCAGCGTGCTCGCCGCCATCGACGAGGCCGGCGGCCTGCTCGCCCAAGGCAAGCTGGTCCATTCCTATCCGCATTCCTGGCGCTCCAAGGCGCCACTGATCTTCCGCGCGACGCCGCAGTGGTTCATCTCGATGACCACCAACGACCTGCGGGAGAAGGCCCTGACCGCCATCGACCAGGTGCAATGGGTGCCGGCCGCCGGCCGCAACCGCATCTATTCGATGATATCCAGCCGGCCCGACTGGGTGATCTCGCGCCAGCGCGCCTGGGGCGTGCCGATCACCCTCTTCGTCGACAGGAAGACCAACGAGCCCTTGCGCGATCCCGCCGTGAACGCCCGCATCGTCGAGGCGGTGACGGCGGAAGGCGCCGATGCCTGGTTCACCTCGGCGCCGTCGCGCTTCCTCGGCGAGGCCTACGATCCGGAAGGCTTCGAGCAGGTGATGGACATTCTCGACGTCTGGTTCGACTCGGGCTCGACCCACGCCTTCGTCCTCGAGGAGCGGGAAGAGCTGAAGTGGCCCGCCGATCTCTACCTCGAAGGCTCGGACCAGCATCGCGGCTGGTTCCATTCCTCCCTGCTCGAGGCCTGCGGCACGCGCGGCCGCGCGCCTTACGAGGGCGTCGTGACCCACGGCTTCGTCGTCGACGGCCAGGGCCGCAAGATGTCGAAGTCCCTCGGCAACACGATCGCGCCGCAGAATGTCATCGACCAGAATGGCGCCGATATCCTGCGCCTCTGGGTCGCGACCTCGGATTTCTCCGAAGACCTGAAGATCGACAACGACATCCTCAAGGCCAAGGCGGAAGTCTATCGCAAGCTGCGCAACACGCTGCGCTATGTCATGGGCAGTCTCGATGGCTTCACCGAGGCCGAGCGGCTGCCGGTCGCCGAGATGCCGGAACTCGACCGCTGGGTGCTGCACCGGGTGGCCGAACTCGACAAGGCCATGCGCGAGGGTTACCAGACCTATGAATTCCACCGCGCCTTCATGGCGTTGACGGATTTCTGCATCGGCGACCTGTCGGCCTTCTATTTCGACGTCCGCAAGGATGCGATCTATTGCGACGGACCTTCGTCGATCCGCCGCCGGGCCGTGCGCAGCGTGCTCGACGTGCTGTTCAACTGCCTGACGACCTGGGCCGCCCCGGTGCTGTGCTTCACCATGGAGGAAGCCTGGCTGACCCGGAACCCGGGCGACGACGAGAGCATCCACCTGCGGGAATTCCCGGCGGTGCCGGCCGAATGGCTCGATCCCGCCCTCGCCGCCAAGTGGGAAAGGCTGCGTGCCTTGCGTCTCGTCATCACCGGCGCCCTCGAAATCGAGCGGCGGGAAAAGCGCATCGGCTCCAGCCTGCAGGCCCAGCCGATCGTCCATATCGCCGACGAAGACCTGCTGGCCCTGGCCCGCACCGTCGATTTCGCCGAACTCTCGATCACGTCCGGCATCGAACTCCTGGCCGGCGAAGGTCCCGCGGAGGCCTTCCGTCTGACCGAGGTGCCGGGGGTCGCGGTCGAGCCCAGGCCGGCGGAGGGCGAAAAATGCGCCCGTTGCTGGATGGTCCTGCCGGAAGTCGGCGCCCATGCCGACCATCCGGGCCTGTGCCACCGCTGCCACGAGGTCGTCGCCCATGGCTGACCGGCGGCGGCTCCGGGTTCTCGGACTTGTCCTGTTCGCGGCAGTGCTTCTCGCCGACAGGCTGTCGAAGGAAATGCTTGTGCCGCTGCTCGACGGTCAGGACCCGATCGCCGTCACCGGTTTTTTTAATCTCGTCATGGTCTGGAATCGGGGCGTCAGCTTCGGCCTGTTCCAGCAGGGTGACGATACCGGCCGCTATCTGCTGACCGGATTCGCCGTCGTGGTGGGCCTCGTGCTCGTGGTCTGGATGTTACGTTCCACCACGCGGCTGGCCGTTACCGGTCTCGCGCTGGTTGCGGCGGGGGCCCTTGGCAACGCCTATGACCGCATGGTCTTCGGCGCCGTTGCCGATTTTCTGGACTTTCACCTTTCGGGCTATCATTTCTGGGCTTTCAACGTGGCCGATTCCGGTATCACCTTCGGCATCGGTCTCTTGTTGCTGGATGCCTTCCGCGCGCGGCCGGAGTTTGCAGCCGCGCCCAAGGAGCAGTGAAGATGAGTGTGGTCATTCGATCGTCACGCCTTGCGGGCCTTGGCGCCCTCTTCGTTGGCGCTTCCCTCCTGGCAGGCTGCGGCGGCAGCGACGTCCGGGAACAGCTCGGACTTTCCCGGCGCGCGCCCGATGAATTCGCGGTCGTGACCCAGGCCCCCCTGGCCATGCCGCCGGATTACACCCTGCGCCCGCCGGAACCCGGTGCCCTGCCGACCCAGCAGGGCAATCCCGAACGCGCCGCCTCGACCGCGATCTTCGGGGCGACCCTGGCCGACGGTCCGGCGGCGGGTGCCCCGGTCGGCGTCGCCGCCGCCCAGGCGCCCGGCGGCCTCGAACAGCAGTTCCTGTCGGCGGCCGGGGCGGACAAGGCCGATGGCTCGATCCGCGAGACGCTCAACCGCGAAAGCGGCTCGATCGTCGAGAAGAGCACGACCTTCGCCCAGGACGTTCTCGGCATCCGCAACGATCCGACCGAAATTCTGGTCAATGCGCCGGAAGAGGCTCGCCGGATCCGCCAGAACACCGCGAATGGCCTTCCGGCCAACACTGGCGACACGCCCGAAATCAAGCGAGGGAACCCGGGGCTGCTTCAAGGTGTTTTCTGATCGTGCATGAGCCATGCACGACCACACCTGGGCACCCCAATGTTCGCTACCGACGCAACTCTTGATTTCGTCACCCGTATACCGCTTCGTTCGCAGAGGCGATATCTGCCCGCTTCCGGGCGGCCGACGACTGGGGCATTGATGTTGAGGACCAACCCTGCGGAGCACGCTCCGGGATCGACGGAGCCCAGCTTCGTCCAGGCCATCGGTGAATGCGCGAACGGCAAGCTCGCGAGCGGCAGCATCGACCGGCGCCTGGGCGAGACGCGGGCCGTGCTGTCCCGTCTGGGCGACCAGGTGCGGAATGGGTCCCTGCCCCATTTCACCATCCCCTATCGGACCGACGACCTGATCGAACAGGCGCAGGTCGCGCGCGAGATCGTCTCGACGGCGGAACAGGTCGTCCTGCTCGGCACCGGCGGCTCGTCGCTCGGCCCGCAGGCGATTGCCCAGCTGGTCCAGACCCCGTTCAGCGGCGCCCCCGGCCGCCCGCGCCTCGGCTTTCTCGACAATCTGGATCCGGCCGGTCTCGCGGCGGCGATGAACGCCAGCGATCTGCCCAACATGCATTTCCTGGTCGCGTCCAAGTCCGGCACCACGGCCGAGACCATCGCCCAGCTGCTGGTGGTGATCGACGCGCTCGAGGATGCCGGCTATCGCCGCGATGCCATCGGCCGCCACTTCACCGTCGTGACCGAGCCCAAGGACAGCCTGCTGCGCCAGATCGGCAAGCATTTCGGCGCCCG